>DATNNI010000041.1:0-17880 GCA_035601915.1 Xanthobacteraceae bacterium | reverse complement strand
CGGCGGTTTTCAATTCAACTTGTGGATCCCCGATCCGCCGCCGCGGCGCGACGCAGCCGCGGAAGACGCCGTGCGCGATTTTCTTAAAGTCTGGGGCCCCGAGGTGGCCCGCGAAGCCGGCGACGTGACGCCGCCCGATTTCGCGGCGCAGTGCGACGCGTTGCTGGAGGCCGGGCCGCCGATCATCTCCTCCATCATGGGGCTCTATCCGGATTCTTTCGTCGCCAAGATGAAGAGCAAGAGCATCAGGTGGTTTGCCAACGCGACGACGGTTGCCGAAGCCAAAGCGGCTGAAAATGCCGGCGCAGACGTTATTGTCGCGCAGGGAATGGAAGCGGGCGGACATCGCGGCGCCTTCGATGCCGCCACCGCCGAGACGCGCTTGGTTGGTTTGTTCAGCTTGCTGCCTGCGGTGGTTGATGCGGTGAAGGTGCCGGTAGTCGCGAGCGGCGGCATCGCGGACGGTCGCGGCGTCGCCGCGGCGCTGGTGCTGGGTGCCTCCGCCGTTCAGGTCGGAACGGCGCTGTTGCGTTGCCCCGAAGCGAACATCGCGCCGGCCTGGGCCGACGCGATCGGACGAGCCGCGCCGGAAGACACAACGGTCACCCGCGCCTTCTCCGGGCGTCCGGGGCGCAGCATCGCAACAGCTTACGTGCGTGCCGCAGCCGCGCTTTCCGCCCCGCCGCCGGCCCCGCATCCGGTCCAGCGTGGCCTGACGGCAGCCATGCGGGCCGCCGCGGTGAAGGAGAACGACATTAGCCGCATGCAAGCATGGGCGGGTCAGTCGGCCGCTTTAGCGAAAACACTGCCTGCCGGTGAAGTCGTGCGAGCCTTGTGGGACGACGCGACACAATTGCTGAGCTGATTTCGGAGGAGAACACGATGGCCGCTGATCTGGAGGGCGGATGTGCGTGCGGAACTGTGCGCTATCGGCTCGGTTCGCCTCCGATGTTCGTGCATTGCTGTCACTGCCGGGACTGCCAACGGCAAACCGGAAGCGCCTTCGCCCTCAATGCGCTGATCGAAGCCGACCGGGTGTCACTTCTTTCCGGCAATGCTGAACCGATCGCGGTGCCGACCCCGAGCGGCAAGCCGCATGAGATTTATCGCTGCTCGTCTTGCCGGGTGGCGCTCTGGAGCATCTATGGCGGCGTGCAAAAGCTGCGCTTCGTGCGCGTCGGCACTCTCGACGATGCCGCGGCGCTTAAGCCGGACGTGCACATTTATGTCAGGTCAAAACTGCCTTGGGTCACTTTGCCGGAGAACGTTCCCGCCTTCGACTCCTACTATGACTCGCGCAAGCTTTGGCCGGCCGAAAGCCTCCAGCGGCGCCGGGCGATTTTCGGCGAAGTCCCGTGACCCTCAAATAGAGGGCCGCTCTCGGCGGTCGCGCGCCACCTCTCACACTTTTTAGTTACGCAGTGACCTCGGCAACGCTCGGCGTCAGCCGTGATGTTCCGCGTGCTTTTTGGAAGCGTGGTGGTGATGATCGGTGGCGTGCAGCGAATGGCCATGGGCGACTTTCGAGTGGTGCGCCGCTTTCTCGTGATGGCCGGACTTGTGATGCTTTGCCGCTTCGCGATGGTGCTTCGCCGCTTCGTCGTGATGGTGAGCGGCTTTTTCATGATGTTCGTGGATGTCGTGATCCATGATCCTCTCCTCGGCTGGGGATGCCGCAACATCGCAAGCCATCATGAAGCATTTGCGACCCGCATATTGCAGAGAGAAACTAGCGGGCAGCGGGCGCGGCCCTAGACGGGAATAAGCGCGCGAATTCCGTCGACAACGAATTGGACGGCAAGAGCGGCCAGCACCACGCCAAGAAGCCGCGACAGCACGATGTTGCCGGTCAGGCCGAGCAGCCGGCCGATCCGCCCGGCGGCGGCGAAACAGACAAACGACGCCAGGGCGACAAACACGACGACGGCAAGCAGGAGACCGACGAGCAGGAAATCATGCCCGGCGCGGCCCGCGAGCAATAATGTTGCCGTGATGGCGCCGGGACCGGCAAGGAGCGGAATGGCGAGCGGAAACGCGGCAACGTTGCGTACATGCTCCTCAACCGCCTGCTCGGCGACTTCTCCTTCGCGGCGGATACGGGCGCCGAACACCATTTCAAAGGAAATGGCGAACAACAAAAGTCCGCCGGCAATGCGAAATGCCGGCAGCGAAATGCCAAGCGCGCGCAAAAGCCAATCGCCGATCAGCGCGGAGCCGATCAGGATGGCGCCGGCGATGAGGGCGGCGCGCAGCGCCACGCTCTTGCGCGCCTGGTCCGGCAGCCCCTCGGTCACGGCAAGGAACGTCGGCGCGAGCCCGACCGGATCGACCACGACCAGCAAAGTCACCAGCGCCGAGATGGCGAAGTCGAGCTGCATGCGGCTCGGTCCTTCTGATCGAGCTAGGGTGGGCGGAGGCAGAGTTGAGCGCAAGCGCGAAACGAGCGGAATCTGCGCGCGTTCCCTCTGTGAATGAGCGTGAAAAACTCTGCATCCGCCCCGCCCGCGCGACCGGCAAAACGCCGCCTCCGATATCGGCTGGAACATATTGAAATTTCAGCGAAAAACCTTACCTTTCGAAGGCCGAAACAAGTGGCGTTATAACGCCCAATCGGCTATGAAAATCGAGCGCAGATTCGCGCTCGCTTCTTGCCAGGATTAATTGCGTGGCTGACGAAAGTGACACCCCGCCGATAGACGGCGGCCCGTCCGACATTCGCCCGGTTTCGATCACCGACGAGATGAAAAAGAGCTACCTCGATTACGCCATGAGCGTAATCGTGGCGCGCGCGTTGCCTGACGCGCGCGACGGATTGAAGCCGGTGCATCGGCGCATCCTCTACTCGATGCACGAAAACGGCTACGAGTGGAACAAGCCGTACCGCAAATCTGCGCGCGTGGTCGGCGACGTGATCGGCAAATATCATCCCCACGGCGACCAGGCGGTTTACGACGCTTTGGTGCGTATGGCGCAGGACTTCTCCATGCGCCTGCCGCTGATCGACGGGCAGGGGAACTTTGGCTCGGTCGACGGCGATGCGCCGGCGGCGATGCGATACACCGAAGTGCGGCTTGAGCGCGTCGCGGGTTCGCTGGTCGAAGATCTCGACAAGGACACCGTCGACTTCCAGCCCAACTACGACAACTCCGAACGCGAGCCGGTGGTAATGCCGGCGCGCTTTCCCAATCTCCTGGTCAACGGCGCCGGCGGCATCGCCGTTGGCATGGCGACCAATATCCCGCCGCACAATCTCGGCGAGGTGATCGACGCCTGCGTGGCACTCATCGACAATCCCGGACTGTCGATCGAGGACTTGATCGCCTTTGTCCCGGGCCCGGATTTTCCCACTGGCGGCATCATTCTGGGGCGCCAGGGCATCCGTGCCGCCTACCACCTCGGCCGTGGCGCCATCGTGATGCGCGGCAAGGTCGAGTTCGAAACGCTGCGCGGCGATCGCGAGGCGATCGTCATTTCCGAAATCCCTTACCAGGTGAACAAGGCGCACATGGTGGAGCGGATTGGCGAACTGGTGCGCGAGAAGAAAATAGAGGGCATTTCCGCGCTGCGCGATGAATCAGACCGGGATGGCTATCGCGTCGTAGTCGAAATGCGCCGCGACGCCGTGCCCGACGTCGTGCTCAACCAGCTCTACCGCTTCACGGCGCTGCAATCTTCGTTCGGCGCCAACATGGTGGCGCTCGACAGCGGCCGGCCGCTGGTGATGAACCTGAAGGATTTGCTGACGAGTTTCATCGCGTTCCGCGAGGAGGTGATCTACCGGCGAACCAAGCACCTTCTCACCAAGGCCCGCGACCGCGCCCACGTCCTGGTGGGCTTGGCCATAGCGGTGGCGAATATCGACGAAATGATCCGGCTGATCCGCGGCTCGAAGGACGCCAACGAGGCGCGCGAACAGTTGATGGAGCGCGACTGGGCGGCGCGCGACGTCGCCGCCATGGTCACGCTGATCGACGATCCGCGGCACAGCGTTTCCGAAGCCGGCACCACCAAGCTTTCCGGCGAGCAGGCCAAGGCGATCCTCGACCTGCGACTGCAGCGGCTGACCGCGCTCGGCCGCGACGAGATCAAGGCCGAACTCGATAAGCTTGCCGAGGAAATCGCCAACTATCTCGACATCCTGCGCTCGCGCGCACGCATCCAGACAATCATCAAGGACGAGCTTGCCGCAATCAAAAGCGAGTTTGCCACGCCTCGCCGCACTTTGATCATCGATCAAGAAGGCGAGATGGAAGACGAGGACCTGATCCAGCGCGAAGATATGGTGGTCACCGTCTCGCATGCCGGCTACGTCAAGCGCGTGCCGCTGTCGACCTACCGGGCGCAAAAGCGCGGCGGCAAAGGCCGCTCCGGCATGCAGACGCGCGAGGAAGATTTCGTCACCCGCCTGTTCGTGGCCTCGACGCACACTCCGGTGTTGTTCTTCTCCTCGCGCGGCCAAGTTTACAAGGAGAAGGTCTGGCGGCTGCCGCAAGCCGCGCCGCAGGCACGCGGCAAGGCGCTGATCAACATCTTGCCGCTCGAGCAGGGCGAGACCATCACCACCATCATGCCGCTGCCGGAGGATGAGTCGACCTGGCAACAGCTCGACGTCATGTTCGCCACAACCCGCGGCACGGTCCGGCGCAACAAGCTTTCCGATTTCTCCGACGTGCGCCGTTCCGGCATAATCGCCATGAAGCTCGACGAGGGCGACGGCATTGTCGACGTCCAGATCTGCACCGAGAATGACGATGTGCTGCTGACCTCCGCGTCAGGCCAATGCATCCGCTTCGCCGTCAACGACGTGCGCGTGTTCCAGGGCCGCACCTCCATGGGCGTTCGCGGAATCAATCTGGCGGACGGCGACAAACTGATCTCGCTGTCGATCCTGCGCCACGTCGAGGCGACCGCCGACGAGCGGGCGGCCTATCTCAAGCGCGCCAATGCGGTGCGTCGCGGCGGCAACGGCGAGATCGAGGCCGAGGAAAACGGCGCCGATGCCGAGGAGGCAAGCGGCGCGATCGAGCTCGGCCAGACTCGCTACGTCGAATTGTCGGCCGCCGAACAGTTCGTGCTGACGATCTCGGAAAAAGGTTTTGGCAAGCGCACGTCGTCCTACGAGTACCGCACCACCGGCCGCGGCGGCAAAGGGATCGTCGCCATGGCGATTACCGAGAAGAACGGCCCGATCGTCGCTTCATTTCCGGTCGAAGAGAGCGATCAGATCATGCTGGTCACTGACGGCGGTCAACTTATCAGATGCCCGGTCGAGGGCATTCGCATCGCCGGCCGCTCCACTCAAGGCGTGATTGTGTTCTCCACCGCCGAGGGCGAGCGTGTCGCCTCGGTTGAGCGGCTCACCGAAGAGAACGGAGAGAACGACGGGAATTGAGCGTCGGCATCGCCCGCCGCCCGTCCGCTGATTTCCAGCTTTATTGGAAAAAAATTACGCTTCCCATTGCGGCCAACCGCCTATACAATTTTAAGTTGCTGACGCTCGGGGCTGGTTGGCATGCCGATGAATGTCGAAGACGCACAGCGTCTTCTCAGCAATATTTTGTTGCGTGCGCCGCGCGACCCGAACGGACTACATCGCGCACTATCCGGGGTTCTGAGACGCGTTGTTCGAGCGCCAGCTCGGCATCGTGACCAGCCGGGGCTTGTTCTCCGATCAAGGTGATTCCGGCGCAATTGTCCTCGACATGAACGACGCCGCGGTTGGACTGGTCGCCAACGGCTCGTCGCTCAACAAGGTGAGTTTCGCTAATCCGATCGAGCCGATCTTACGCCATTTCGGAGTAGCCCCGGTTTAGCTTTCCGAGATCGGTGGTGACTTGAAGGGATCAACAGGGAGGGAAAACCATGCCGCGCTTCTACGACTTCTTCAATATACCGGTACGCATGCCGCATCATTTGGCGGCTGCCTTACCGCCGGGAACGCCGACGCCCACCCGCGCCGGTGCGACCGGTTCTCAGGGCGTTTTCATTACGCCGCAGTCAATCGTGACCTTTCCGGTGGCCAGTTTTGTCGTCGGGCTGATTTGGAAAGTGATCGGATTTCTGTATGC
Source organism: Xanthobacteraceae bacterium (assembly GCA_035601915.1). Lineage (GTDB taxonomy): Bacteria > Pseudomonadota > Alphaproteobacteria > Rhizobiales > Xanthobacteraceae > BOG-931. The sequence goes on along the minus strand of DATNNI010000041.1, from coordinate 11,812 downwards.
GCCCTTGGCCGGCAACAACTGGGTGGTTCTCGTCATTTCCTTGCTTATAGCATTTCTTATTTGGCTGATTGCGATCTCGGATCCGGCATCGACCGCCACGGCGCGCGATAAGCAGATTGGTTTCGTCATCGCCTTTATCAACGGCGTTTATCTGTTCGGCGCAACGGTCGGCATCACCAAGGTGTTGAACGTTTGAGATGCGAGCGAGACGGCGGGACCGCAACGGCGAATTACGGCGGCCAGGAGAAGAGAACGGCGGCGCCGGTCAGGCGCCGCCTATTTGGCGAATGCGCGCTGCTGCGGTTTATTTGAGTTCGACTGAAGTTTTATCGGTCGCGCGATCGTAGCGCAGCGTGATGCTGTCTACGCTGCAAAGGTCAATGTCGCGCCAGAGTACGCCTGGATAGCCCTCATCGGCCCAGTCGATGCGGACATTCCACTTGCAGCCTTTGTCCTGGGTGTTGAACTTCACGTAAACGCTATTCCCGTCGGGCAGAACGCTGCTGGGCGGGAGCTCGTTTTCCGACCAATCGCTGTCGCCGGGATTGTTGAAGCCCAAAAACTTTATGCCGTATCCAGTGCCGTTGATGACCGTCACATTGCGTTCATCGGCGGCAAATGACGACGACCCGGTCAAGGTTGCGGCGGCGAGAACGAGCGCGACGAACAGTGTTTTCATGATCAGCTCCTGTGCTGCTAAAAATGAGTGGGGACTGTAACGGCTGCGACTCGGATGCGGTCAAGTTTTTATTCGGAATGCGTCGCATGATTAATTTTTCGCGCCGCATTTCGTGAACAGTAAAAATAATTTCGCCGTCCTGTTTGCAGAAACGTCACAGTGGAGCGACCGCCCTCAAGCTTTGGCCAAGAGCGATGCCAGGGCTTCGCGCAGCGCCGTTTCCGGGTTGGCGGGCAATGTCTGCGCACGCCAACCGACAAACCCGTCAGGCCGGATCAACGCCGCGCCGGTATCAGTCAAGCCATAGAGCCCGGTGAACCGTCCGCTGCGATCGGCAAGGTCACTGCCAAAACGATAGGCGACGAAGGGAAGGCCGGGGAAATGACTTGCGGCGCGCTGCGCCGCGGCAAGCCATGTCGCACCGCGCGGCGCTGCCAGAAGCACGAAGTCCGTGTTGAATAAATCGAGCGTCGACAGCCGGCGTCCGGCCTGCTCGATCCAAAGATGCGGCGCGCGCGAGCCCGGACGCCCCGCGGAGGCATCCGGATGTTCGTGCAAGGTGTCTGATGAATCTTTGGCGGCGACGGCGGGCGATCGATAGAGATAGCCGAGCTCAATATCGAAATCGTTGGCCTGCGGCTCGTAGTCCTTGGCGCCGAGATAAGGCGCCGTGCGCGTGACATAACGGGTATAAGCCTGCTCGACCGTGAACTTGCCGACCGGCCGCCGCTCGAGGTCATAGCTCGCGAGCAAATCGGGATCGGCGTGACCGTTGAGCACGAAGGCGAGCTTCCAGGCGAGATTGTGCGCGTCGTGGATTCCGGTGTTGCCGCCGAAGCCGCCGTTTGGCGGCATCACATGGGCGGCGTCGCCGGCGATGAACACGCGTCCCTCGCCATAGCGGCGCGCCACGTCGGACACCGCGCGCCAGCGGGCGACGCCGTCGATCTTTACCGCGATGTCGGACGCGCCGATTGCGACGCGCACCAGTTCGAGCAGACGCTTCTCGCTAGTGTCGGCGGCGGCATTCGCGGTTTCCGGGATGCTGGTATCGCCCACGGTGTTGACCACGAGAAAGCCGGCGTGGCCGTTCTTGTCGAGCCGCATGAATCCGCTCAAGGCCGGGTTGATGATGTACATGACGCTGAAATTGCGTCCGCTTATCAGCTTGGCGACGTCGGCGTGAAAATAGATGGTGATGCTGTTGGAAAACACGCCACCGCCGTCGAATGGAATTGTCAGGAGTTCGCGGGTCTTGCTGTGCGGGCCGTCCGCCCCGACCACATATTTGGCGCGCAGCGGCCGTTCGAGGCCGCTATCGACGTCGCGCACGGTCGCGGTCACGCCGTCGCGATCTTGCGCCAGCGCGACGAGCTCGGTCCCGTCCATCACTTTGGCGCCCGCTTGTTCGGCGCGGGCCCGCAGGATCGGTTCAAGGCCCGGCTGAGTGATGAACAGCCGCCGCGACGGACTTAATGCTTCGACGCCTTCGTTGAGACTCGGGATGAAGGCGGCGGTCTGTTTGCCGGTGAGAGATTCAAGGGCGACGATCGCGCCCTCGGGCGTAAACTCCCGCTCCGACTGACGGCGGACGTCGTCTTCCACGCCGGCGGAACGAAACAACTCCAAGGTGCGCAAGTGAAAATGCGCGGCGCGCGGCAATGCCGAAACACCGCGCAGCCGTTCAGCGATGACCGAGGCGACGCCGTGTTGCGCCAGAAACATCGCCGTCGACGAGCCGACCAGCCCGCCGCCGATGATCAGAACTGGGATTTCCGCGGTAGAGCGGCGAAGGTCTTCGCGCGCAGTCATGGAAACGGCCCCCGGCGTGCCGAACGATTTCCTTTAACCGGCAAATCCGCCGGCGTCTAAGAAGTCTTGTTCCGCCGCAGTGGTGACGCGGCCAAGCGCGCTGTTGCGGTGCGGGAAACGTCCGAATTTGGCGATGATGTCGCGATGGACGGTTGCAAATTTTTCCAACCCGTCATCCGCCATCGCCGCCATGAGTTCGACGCAGCGGTCCTGATGATGCAGAACTTCGGAGTGCATGAACGGCATGTAGAGGAACATGCGCATCTCCTCATCAGTCGCTGCGTCGAAGCCGCGCGCGATTGCCCGCTCCGCCGCACCTTGCGCCAGCGGGTCGGTTGCGAAGGAATGCGGACTGCCGCGAAACATGTTGCGCGGAAACTGGTCGAGCAAAATGACCAATCCCAATGCGCCCTCGGGGGTATTCTCCCAAGCTGCAAGCTCGCCACGCGCGGCCGCCTCGTGCAGCGGCAGGAATGTCAACCGGACCAGACGATCGAACTCGTCGTTCTTTTCCCACCACCGGTCCGCGCCGGCGTCGCGCCAGAACGACACGATTTCCGCTGCGGTGAGATCGCTCATCGCCTCAAACCTGCTACTGCCCGCGGCTGCCGGCGCTGGCAAACCGCCTGGCTTCTTCGGCGGCGCGAAACAGCGCCTTCGCCTTGTTGACGCACTCTTGCTGTTCAAGGTCGGGATCGGAATCGGCGACAATGCCGGCGCCGGCCTGAACGTACATCATCCCATCCTTGATCAGTGCGGTTCGCAACACGATGCAGGTGTCCATTTCAGAAACGGCCGAAAAGTAGCCGACGCAGCCGGCATAGAGCGAACGCTTTTCTTTCTCCAGCTCATCGATGATTTGCACGGCCCGCACTTTTGGCGCTCCCGAGACGGTGCCGGCGGGAAAACCCGCGGCGAGGGCGTCGAGCGGCTCGCGGTCTTGACGGAGCCGGCCTTGAACATTGGAGACAATGTGCATCACGTGGCTGTAGCGCTCGACGAAGAACTGGTCAGTGACCTTAACGGTGCCGATCTCCGCCACACGGCCGACGTCGTTGCGCCCGAGGTCGAGCAGCATCAAATGCTCGGCCCGTTCCTTGGCATCGGAGAGAAGCTCAGCCTCGAGTTGCTTGTCCTCACGCGGTGTTGACCCACGCGGCCGGGTGCCGGCAATCGGCCGCACCGTCACCGTTCCGCCGGCGGTCTTGACCAGGATTTCCGGACTTGAGCCGGCGACCGCGAAATCGCCGAAGTCGAGAAAGAACAGATAAGGCGACGGATTGACACGCCGCAGCGCGCGATAGAGCGCGAAGGGAGCCAGCGAGAACGGCATCTCAAAGCGCTGCGACAAGACCACCTGGAAAATGTCGCCGGCGAGGATGTAGTCCTTTGCCCGCAACACCATCCGCTTGAATTCTTCCGGCGTCGTGTTCGAGCGCGGCGTTCCTTCGAGCGGGCCACCGTCGCTGCCATGCGCCGATTTGTCGAGCGGCCGATCGAGCGCATCGACTATCGTCGACAACCGCTCCGCGGCGCGCGCCAGCGCGGCTTTCGCGGTTACGCCCGCAGCCGGGCGCACCGGCGTGACCAGGGTGATGGCATCTTCGACCGCGTCAAAAACCACAACCAGCCGTGGCCGCACCAGGAGGGCGTCGGGAATGCCGATCGGATCCGGTCCCGGCGTCGAAAGCGAATCTTCGAGGAGCCGCACTATGTCGTAGCCGAGATATCCGAAAATCCCGGCCGCCATCGGCGGCAACGCATCAGGCAGGACAATGCGGCTTTCGGCGATGAGTTCGCGCAGCGCCTGCAAGGGTTCGGTATTTGCAGGTACAAACGCTTCGGGATCATGCGGCTTACGATTGATTTCGGCGGTGCGACCGCTGGCGCGGAAAATTACATCGGGTTCAAGACCGATGATCGAATAGCGGCCGCGCACTTCGCCGCCAGCGACCGATTCGAGCAAGAAGCCGAACGGTGACGAATTTTTCGTTTTTGCCGCAGCGATCTTGAGAAACGCGGAAACTGGCGTTTCAAGATCGGCCACCAGCGTGGTCCACACCACTTGCGGTTCGCCGGCGCTATAGCGAGCGGTGAAGGTTTCGGACGAAGGTTCGATCCGCACGAGTGGTCCGATTTTAGTTGGTGTCCGGCGCACCGTTGCCGAGCGCCTGCGCCAGTGCCGCCTGGTTGACGCTCAGGCCGAGCTCGTCCTGAAGCGAGGAGACGTATTGCCCGAGGATGTCGTTATTCTCCTGACTCTGCAGCGTTTCTTCGAGGTGCTTTTCTTCCGGCAAGTTGGCTTCGAGCTTTGGCGTCGACGCTGCGGTCACGCGGAAGACCACCCAATCGGTGGGCTGATCGCCCGCGGCGCTGCCGAAAGCATCCTTGGCGGTTCGGAACACCGACGCGACGATTTTGGTGGAGAGGCCGGGTCCCGGTTTGTTGCGCTGGAGGTTGTCTGCGGTCTCCACTTTAAGGTTCTCGGCCTTGGCAACGTCGTCAAACGAATTGCCGTTCTTGAGCTTGTCAAGGAAGTCGGCCGCCTTCGCTTTCAGCCGCGTGGCGATTTCGTCCTCGCGCCAGCGCGCCTCGACCTCGCTCTTGACCTCGTCAAGCGTGCGATCGTGCGCCGGCGTAATGGTGGTGACGTCGTACCAAATGTATCCGCCGTCGGCGGCGACCGGATCGTTTTCGACACCGACGTCGGATGTAAAGGACGCGGCGATCACGTCGGCCGCGTGGGGGAGGTTGCTCACGGGCTTGCCGCTTGGATCGCGTCCGGATCGATCGATCTCATAGTTTACGACCGGAAGGTTTGCTTTCTTCGCCGCTTCTTCGAGCGTGCCGCCGCCGGCGCGCGCATCTTCGATCTGATTGTGCAGAGCTTCCACCTGACCCTTGGCGCGCTCCGCCGCAATGTCGTTGCGGATCTGCGCCGTTACGTCAGCGAGCGGTTTTGTTTGCTCAGGCTCGATCTTGGTCACCGTGACAATTACCGTGCCGAACCGCCCCTTGATCGGCGCGGTGACCTCGCCTTCCTTGAGTGAAAACGCCGCGTCCGCGACCGCCGGATCCACAATTTCGGATTTCGGCACGGTGCCGAGATCGATATCCGGGTCTTTGAGGCCGCGTTCGGCGGCAAGGGCGGCAAAAGTCAGCCCATCCTTGAGCCGTGCTTCCGCGGCGTCGGCGTCCTCGATTTTCGGAAAGACGATCTGCTCGACGCGCCGGCGCTCGGGCGTGACATAGCGGCTGTGATGTTCTTCGTAGGCGGTTTTGATGTCGGCCTCGGAAATGTCCATCCATTTGCCGAGTTCAGCAGGCGTCACCTGGATTGTCGAAACCTTGCGGTATTCGGGCGCGCGGAACAGGATTTTGCGCGCTTCGAAATACTTGTTCAGCTCGTCCGCCGTCGGTTGCGGAATATCACCGGCTTGCGCCGGGCCCAGCCGCAGATACGCAATGTTGCGCTCCTCATTCTGGAATTGATTGACCGCGCTCAGCCAGGCCTTCGGCACCGGCAAGGCGCTGGTCAATGAATCGATGATTTCGCGGCGCAGCATCACCCGGCGCTGCTCGGCAATGAAACGCTGTTCGGTGTAGCCGGCGCTGCGAATTAATTGTTCGAACCTCAGCCGATCGAAGCTGCCGGTCGGCGACTTGAACGTCGGATCGGCGGTAATGCGCTGCACGATCTCTGCATCGGGAATGCTGAGATGCAACTGCCGGATGCGTTGATCGAGCCCGGCTTCCGCGACCATTTCGCTGAGCACCTGCCGATCGAGCCCGACGGCATTTGCTTGCTCCGGCGTGACCGGCCGCCCGACTTGCCGGCTGAGTTGCTGCACGCGCTCGTTATAGACCCGGCGGAACTCCTCGATCGGAATCTCAGTGCTGCCGATCTTTGCGACCGTCGATCGGCCGAATCCGCGGAAAATGTCATTGATGCCCCAAATCGCGAAGCTCAACGCCAAAAGCCCCATGACCGCACCCATGACGGCGCGGCCGAGCCAATTGGCGGAGGCTTTGCGGATACCTCGGAGCATGTTCAACCGTTCTCGTGGGAGTGAATTAGCGCCAAAAGATGTCTCGCTACTCGTTACCGCAGAGCCTGCTTTATCCTGTTTTCGCGGGAGACGAGTTCATCATAGCGGCCGCGCATAATAAGGAGACGCGCGCGAAGCCGCAACCGGCGGAAAGTTCTTGCTAAATCGCCCCTTTTTTATCGGCAAGGGCTCTGCTAACGCGTCGTTGTCGCAGGCATTATCCGATAGTCGAGCACAATGAAGCCCCACCGTCCGCTAGTTGCCGGCAACTGGAAAATGAACGGCCTCAGAAGCTCGGTCGGGGAACTGCAAAAGATTATTGCCGGGGCAAAGGCGCTGCCCGAGGTTGAGCTAATGGTGTGTCCGCCGGCCACCCTCGTCGCGCAATTTGCAACTGCGGCAGCCGGGAGCGGCGTGGCGATCGGCGGCCAGGATTGTCATGCGCAAAGGTCCGGAGCCTTCACCGGCGATATCTCGGCGGAAATGCTCAAAGACGCCGGCGCGGCCGCGGTCGTTGTCGGCCATTCCGAGCGCCGGCAGTATCATGGGGAAACTGATAGTGCTGTGCGGGCGAAGGCTGAGGCGGCGCAGCGTGCCGGTCTTTTGCCCATTATTTGCGTCGGCGAAACCCGTGACCAAAGGGAAGCCGGACAAACCTTGGCCACGGTCGGCGCCCAGCTCGACGGCTCGTCGCCCGATGTCGCCAATTTCGCCGTTGCCTACGAGCCGGTCTGGGCGATCGGCAGCGGCCGGACGCCACAGCCGAAGGATGTTGCCGAAGTGCACGGCCTCATTCGCGATCGGCTGCGCTCGCGCCATGGCGAGCAGGCTGATCGGGTGCGCATCCTTTATGGCGGATCGGTCACACCCGCGAACGCGCAGGAATTGCTGGGCGTTGCCAACGTCGATGGTGCCCTTGTCGGCGGCGCGAGCCTTAAGGCTGATGATTTTCTGGCTATCGCCGCGGTCTACCGTTAACGGCGGTCCCGCCTGGATCGGCCATAGAAAATTCGTGCTGCATCATGTAGAGAGCCGCGCAGCCCCCTATATCTGGGCCGTAGCACAACGACCGAGGCCGGACTTCGCGCATGCTTACCGTTGTCATTGTCATCCATCTCATGCTGGTCCTCGCCATGATTGCCGTGGTGCTGCTGCAAAAATCGGAAGGTGGAGGGCTCGTCAGCTCGACCAGTGGCTTTATGACCGGCCGCGGGACGGCAAACGTCCTGACGCGGACCACGGCGTTCCTGGCCGCCGGCTTCTTCGTCACCAGCCTCGCCCTGTCCTGGCTTGCCGGACTGGGCCGTCACCCCGCGTCAATCATCAGCCCCGGCGCTCCCACAACGCAGGAAGCTCCGGGTGGCCGTCCCGCTGTGCCGCTTAGTCAAAGCGGCCGTGGTGTACTGGAGCAATTAGGCGGTGCACCCGCGGCAAATGCTCCGGCAGCGCCGAATCCCACCGGTCCGCAAGTACCGCAATCGAAATAGGCGCCCCGCGATGTCCTCCGCTCCCCCAGCAACCATCACGAAAACGGCGGGGGCAGCTTCGGCGCTTCATGAGGATTTCGCCTCAGCGCATTGCCACTGCACAATAATTCCTCGCCGCCGATCGCGGAGCACGGCAGCCATTCGACAAAAATGCTCGTCGAATCGGCCGGCACGCGTTAGAGGTTAGATCCCATGGCGCGGTACATTTTTATCACCGGCGGCGTGGTCTCCTCTCTGGGCAAAGGTCTTGCTTCCGCGGCGCTCGGCGCGCTCCTGCAGGCGCGTGGCTACAGAGTCCGGCTTCGCAAGCTCGACCCCTATCTCAACGTCGATCCCGGCACGATGTCGCCGTATCAGCACGGCGAGGTTTTTGTCACTGACGACGGCGCCGAAACCGATCTCGACCTCGGCCATTACGAGCGCTTTACCGGGCGTCCCGCGACCCGCAGCGACAACATAACGACCGGCCGCATCTATCAGGAAATTCTCACAAAAGAGCGCCGCGGCGACTATCTCGGCGCGACCATCCAGGTCATCCCGCACGTCACCAACGCCATCAAGGACTTCATCCGTGACGGCAACGAAGGTTTTGACTTCGTGCTTTGCGAGATCGGCGGCACGGTCGGCGACATCGAGGGACTTCCGTATTTTGAAGCTATTCGCCAGCTGGGCAATGACCTGCCGCGCCGCCATGCGGTCTACATTCATCTGACGCTGATGCCGTTCATTCCGAGCGCCGGCGAGCTCAAGACCAAGCCGACCCAGCACTCGGTGCGCGAGCTGCGCGCCATCGGCATTCAGCCCGACATCCTTCTCTGCCGCACCGATCGGCCGATCCCCGAGAGTGAGCGCAGAAAACTCGCCCTGTTCTGCAACGTGCGCGAAAGCGCCGTGATCGAAGCGCGCGACGTCGACAACATCTATGCCGTGCCGGAAGCTTACCAAGCCGGCGGACTCGACAGTGAAGTCCTCGATGCGTTCGGCATCGAAAGCCCGCCGGCGCCGGATCTCGTGACCTGGCACCTCATCAATGAGCGCATCCGCAACCCGGAAGGCGACGTCACCATCGCCATCGTCGGCAAGTATACCGGGATGAAGGACGCCTATAAGTCGCTCATAGAGGCGTTGTCCCACGGCGGTATTTCCAACAAGGTCAAAGTCAATCTCGACTGGATTGAAAGCGAGGTGTTCGAGAACGAAGATCCGGCGCCGTTCCTCGAACACGTTGACGGCATTTTGGTGCCTGGCGGTTTCGGCCAGCGCGGCGCCGAAGGAAAAATTCGCGCGGCGCAGTTCGCGCGCGAGCGACAAGTGCCGTATTTCGGAATTTGCTTCGGCATGCAGATGGCGGTGATCGAGGCGGCGCGCAATCTCTGTGGAATAGACGAGGCCAACTCCACCGAGTTCGGTCCGACCCGCGAGCCGATTGTCGGACTCATGACCGAGTGGATGAAGGGCAACGAGCTGCAGAAGCGCGGCCTGGCCGGCGATCTCGGCGGCACCATGCGCCTCGGCGCGTACCCGGCCTTGCTCCAGCGCGGCAGCCACGTGGCGGACATCTATCAAGCTGCGGAAATTTCCGAACGCCACCGCCACCGCTACGAGGTCAACACCGCCTACAAGGACAGATTGGCGCAACACGGCATGCGGTTTTCCGGCATGTCCCCCGACGCTCTGTTGCCGGAAATCGTCGAGTATGACGATCATCCCTGGTTCATCGGCGTGCAATTTCACCCCGAGCTAAAATCGCGGCCGTTCGCGCCACACCCGCTGTTCTCCTCTTTCATCGAGGCGGCGGTCGAACAGAGCCGGCTGGTGTAGTCTTCTCGTCATTGCGAGGAGCGAACGCGACGAAGCAATCCAGATAGAACACCGGCTGAATTGCTTCGTGGAGCTTGTCATCGGACCACCTGACTTCGCGCGGGTCCGTTGGCTCGCTACGACAAAAAGGGGAGGAAACCGTGATTTACGAGCTGCGCATTTATTCATGCATTCCCAATCGCTTGCCAAAGCTGCTGAAACGCTTTGAGGAGCACACGCTTAAGCTCTGGGAGAAGCACGGCATCCGCCAGGCGGGCTTTTGGACTGTGCTGGTCGGGGACGGCAACAACGATCTGCATTACCTGCTGGCGTGGGAATCGCTCGCCGAGCGCGAGAGAGTTTGGGAAGCGTTTCTGGCGGATCCGGCGTGGCTCAAGGCCCGCGACGACAGCGAGCGCGACGGGCCGATCATCGCCAACATCAAGAGCGCGTTCCTTAAGCCGACCGCGTTCTCCGCGGTCAAATAGCGCGGGCGCGGTTGACCCGGCGCCGCGCCGCGATCATCGTCCCCGCCGCAGGGATAATCATGGCCGCAAAGCCCAATTCAACGGTGACAATCGGCAAGATGCGCATCGGCAACGCGCTGCCGCTCGCGCTGATCGCCGGGCCTTGCGCGCTGGAAAGCCGCGCGCACGCCTTCGAAATGGCGTCCGCTCTCAAGGAGATCGCCGCGCGATGCGGCATCGGGCTCATCTACAAAACATCGTTCGACAAGGCGAACCGGACCAGCGGGAGAAGTCCGCGCGGCTTGGGGCTTGGCAAAGCTTTGACCATCTTTGCTGACTTGCGCGCAAAACTCGGTGTGCCGGTGCTCACCGACGTGCATGAGCCCGATCAATGCGCGGCCGCCGCGCAGGCGGTCGATGTTCTGCAAATACCCGCGTTTCTTTGCCGGCAGACCGACCTCCTCGTCGCCGCCGCGAAAACCGGCCGGCCGGTCAACGTCAAGAAGGGACAGTTTCTCGCTCCCTGGGACATGAAAAACGTCGTCGAAAAAATCACCGGCGCCGGCAACCGCAATGTGCTGGTGAGCGAACGCGGCGCTTCGTTCGGCTACAACACGCTTGTTTCCGACATGCGCGCGCTGCCCCAACTGGCCAAACTCGGGGCGCCGGTCATCTTCGACGCGACTCATTCGGTGCAGCAGCCCGGCGGGCGAGGGACCGCATCGGGAGGCGAGCGAGAGTTTATCCCGGCGCTGGCACGCGCTGCGGTCGCGGTTGGCGTGGCGGGCATTTTCATCGAGACCCATCAGGATCCCGACCGGGCGCCATCGGACGGCCCAAACATGATCCCGCTCAATGAGATAGAGCCGCTTCTTACGCGGTTAATGGAGTTCGACCTTCTGGCTAAAGCCGATCCCACTGCCAGAGCCAAAGGGATCGCGAAGCACCGGCGCTAAACGGCCCTTGTCGCGATGCGTGAAAATCCCCATCATGATGGCAATGGCCAGGGGTGCCGCGCGGCTTTCGTGCGGCTGAGATCACACCCGTCGAACCTGTCTGGGTTATTCCAGCGAAGGGAGCCGCGTTGAACGCTACGTCCGCAAAGCCAAAGGCCGTGAACCGTCCGCGCGTCATCATCATTGGCGCGGGCGTGATCGGCTTGGGTGTCGGCTGGCGATTAGCCGACCGGGCTGACGTGACCATTTTCGATCGCGGCAAAGCGGGCAGGGGCGCAAGTCATGCGGCCGCTGGAATGCTGGCCGCTTGTTGCGAAGCCGAACCGGGCGAGGAGGCGCTCGTTGCGCTCGGCCGCGAGAGCCAGGCGCGCTGGCCGGGCTTTGCCGAGGAACTTGAGCGCGCCAGCGGGATCGATGTCGAATTGAGGTCGGAAGGCACGCTGTTGCTCGCCTTGACTGCGGACGATCAGGCCGAGATTGCGCACCGGCTGGAATTTCAGCGGCAGCTTGCGCTGCCGCTCGAATGGCTTTCGGCGGTGGATACGCGCCGTCGCGAGCCGCG
>DATNNI010000040.1:0-2703 GCA_035601915.1 Xanthobacteraceae bacterium | reverse complement strand
CGTCGAGCACGCGGTCACGCAAGTCCTGTGAGTATGGCTTCGGCATCCCTGCTGGCCTCCGCCCAGCCAACGGTTGAATCAAAATCTCGCCGATTCGGGAATCCTACCGCCCCGATTCTATGCAAAAACAGGACGCTCTAGTGCAACGACGACGCGATAAGGCTGCAGCTGTGAAATTGATGCGCAAGCTCCTCAAGAAACAAGGCTTCGCGCCTGATGTGCTGGTTACCGACAGGCTGCGCTCTTACGGTGCGGCAAAGGCCGAAATCGGCTTGTCGGCTCGCCACGAGCGGGGCTTGCGCAAGAACAATCGGGCCGAGAATTCGCATCAACCGACTCGACGACGCGAGCGCAAGATGCAGCGTTTCAAATCGCCCGGATCAGCCCAACGATTCTTGTCTGTTCACGCCGCAGTCCAAAACACGTTCACGTCCAACGGGGGCACCTTGATGCCCTTCTGCTCCCAGAGGCTGAATGTCTTCTCATAGTGGCCGTAAAGGGCTTGCAGCGCCGTCTGTATTCGCGTCGGAAGCTTAAGCGGGTCGAGTTCCTCGCCTTTGCCGCGCCCTTTCGTCGGCATATCCTTGCGAATGTTCTCCCAGAGGTTCCGGAACATCGGCATCTCGGTGCCGGGGATGTTTTCCGCTACGGGCACGCGCGGGAGCTTGACGATGCCGCACTCAATGGCGTCCATCAGCGAGAAGTCGCTCACCGTCCAGGGAAACAGCGTGCCCTCCGCGTAGCCTGATCCGCTGAGAAAAAATGGCGTAGCGGACAGGTCCATGACGCGAGCTACGTTGAGCTTTCGGTTCACGGCTTCGAGACCGGAAATCCATATCCACGACCACTTCCCCCAATTCCCCGGTTCTCAACCTGGCCCCGGAGCCACGTGCAGCTCGACGCCGGCCTGCTTCTGCAGATAGCCGATGATGCCGAAGAGATTGCGGGCCTGCGGATTGCCGCGCGGGCCAAGCATGCGGATGAGGCTTTTGGCCGGCGTGCCGGTTGCCGCGCCCAGCTTCTCGAAGCCGACCGTCGCCTTGATGTAGTCGCGCAGGATCGCCTTGCCGGTGTCGACATCGCCGGCGAGCATGGTGTCGATCCCTTCGCGCAGGAGCGCATCGGCGAAAGCGGGATCGCGTGCGATCCGCTTCTGCACCAGCTCCTTAAAATCTCGCGTTAACGCCATTGCTCGCCTCCTTATCATCGCACCGGCGGCTTTCGCCGCCGCTTGTAGTCCGTCCACAATTCCTTCGCCCGTTCGATATCGCGCTGCTGCCGTTGCTTGGTGCCGCCCGTGAGCAGGATCACCAGAGTTTCGCCGTCGCGCCCGAAATAAACCCGGTAGCCAGGTCCCCAATCGATCCGGTATTCGAGCACCCCCTCGCCCACGGATTTCGTGCTCGAGGTGTTGCCCTGCCCCAGCCGCACAAGCGCGACCGACACCTTGGCCGCGGCTGCTGCATCAAGATCGGAAAACCAGCTTTCAAACGGGCTTTCCCCGCTGGCCGTTAGGTAATAGCGCAGCTCAAGCACCCCATAAGGTAACACAAACGTTACCCCAATTCAAGGGTGTCGAACCCCTGCCCTTACCTCTGCCCCCGCCCGTGTTTCCTCCAATCAAAACCTGCCGGCCGTGTCCCTTCGGGCCGCGTGCTACGCCCCAAAAGCACGGAGCCGAAGGTGTCTCCGCCCATGCGGGTAACGCCCGCTCACGCACTATTTCCGCCTGCCGGCGATTGCCTGTTTCCCGGCTGTCGCCGTTCGATTTGCTAAGGGGCGCGGCCCCTGGCGCGGCGTAAGGGCCGGGCCGCAAGCGGTTTTGGCTCCCCCCACAAGAGCGGGTGCCCCCCAAAAATGTTGCAAGCAACATCCGAACCCCTGCGCCTTGCCTCCTCGGATCTCGGCGACGCCAAGGTTGCATCAGCAGATGCAACCCAAAACCAACCGAGAAGGGGGAAGACGAAGCGAAAACTTTCAACAGAGCAGACTTAAGGCAGTTCACCGGCAGCGAGCATTGGTATCGCCACGGCATCAACCGCAAAGTCGTTTTCACGGACGGCGCGAAATACGTGGCGGATATGGCTTCGGCATTCGCTCCGAGCGGCGGCTGTGCGAGGCCTTGTTGCATGGAGGCGCGTGGGGACGGCATTCGCCCTTTGGCTTCGTGATTATGCGAGGCGAATGAACTGTGCCTGACCGAGCTCCCGCATACGATTGAGCGCTTTGACGGCAATCGCCACCTCCGCTTTGCGGCGATCGTCGGCGCGTGATTTCAGAGCGTCGCCGATGACGCGTTTGTAACGCCCAATAGACGCCTCGACTTTCGAGCGTCGGTTATAGCCAGAGGCTTTTTGCCAATGCATTCGACCTCGTTCTTCAATTTCCAAAATGTGCCGATCGCGTTGGGTCGGCGACGACGTCGCGTCCGATCCGGGCACGGCGCCTTTGCACGGCGGAATGAGAACGGACATATCGGGATTTCGTCTTGCAAGAAGCTCGCTCACGACGCTTCTATCGTAGGCTCCGTCCCCCATAAATGAAGTCGGAGCCCGCGATAGTTGATCGAGCATCGGCCCGACATGCGAAGCATCGTCAACATCCTTGTCGGTCAGGTCGGAGGCGACAATCTCGCCTGTGTCGGCATCGATGCCGATGTGAAGTTTGCGCCAGGTGCGCCGCTTTGTCGTTCCATGCTTTTCG
>DATNNI010000039.1:0-4099 GCA_035601915.1 Xanthobacteraceae bacterium | reverse complement strand
CCTACCAAGCGCTGGGCGCCTATTGGTGGGGCGCCGCGACCGCACCGTTGTTCTGGTCGGTGATGTTCGTCCCGAGCCTCTACGACGTGCAGATTATGCACATCAGCACCAACGCGGTTTTCACCAACACGGCGCCGACATCGGTTTATCGCGGTGCCGGGCGCCCGGAGGCGATTTATCTGATCGAACGCCTGGTTGAGCAGGCGGCCCAGGTGACCGGCATCGATCGCGTCGAGTTGCGGCGCCGCAATCTCATTCCCCCGGGGGCGATACCTTACACGACGCCCACCCATCACACCTACGACAGCGGCGAATTCGAGAAGTTGATGGATCAATGCTTGGCGCTTGCCGATTGGGACGGGTTTGCCGTCCGGCGCAAGGAAAGCAAGAAGCAAGGCAAGCTGCGTGGGCGTGCGGTCACGCCGTATATCGAATTGGGCGGCGTCATGAACGACCGCATGGAAATCAGATTCGATCCGGGCGGCATGGTCACGATCATTGCCGGTACTCATTCCCACGGACAGGGCCACGCCACGGCGTTTGCCCAGTTGGTGGCCGCGTGGCTCGGCGTTTCATTTGCGGCGATCAATTACATCCAGGGCGATACCGAGAAGGTGGCGTTCGGCCGCGGCACTTACGCCGCGCGGAGCTCCTTGGTCGGTGGCAACGGCTTGCGTGTTGCCGCCGACGCGGTGATCGCACGCGGCAAGCAAATGGCCGGCGCGCTGATGGAGGCGTCGCCCGACGATATTGAATTCCAGGCCGGCACATTCACGGTGATGGGAACCGACAAGAAAATGTCGATTGGCCAAGTGGCCGGCGCCTTCTTCGCGCCCGCGGGGCCGGTGACCAAGTTGGGTCTCGGCCTTGATGGGGTTGGAACGTGGTCAGGCATGCCCGGAGGCGCGCCGAACTATCCGAACGGCTGTCAGGTGTGCGAAGTCGAAGTCGATCCGGACACCGGCTCGGTTCGCATCGATCGTTTTTTTGCTATCGACGATCTCGGCATGGTCATCAATCCGATGATCTGCGAGGGGCAGATCCACGGCGGCATCGCGCAAGGCGTCGGGCAGGCGTTGTTTGAAAACATTGTCTATGACGAGGAGTCCGGTCAGCTGATGACCGGAAGTTTCCTCGACTACGGCATGCCGCGTGCCGCTGACTTCCCCGAATTCGTCTCCGAGCTTGTGGAGATTCCCGCCACCACCAATCCCTTGGGGATAAAGGCCATCGGCGAAGCGGGAACGATCGCGGCGCCGCCGACCGTCGTCAATGCTGTACTCGATGCGCTGCGGGAATTAGGTGTCGATCATATCGATATGCCGCTTACGCCGTCGCGCATCTGGCATGCGGCCAAACAGGCGGCGAACGGCCGGCAAAAGAGTTAGCCGTGTCGGCTTCCGAGTCTGATCCGAAACGAAGGGCGCGACGGACAACGCCGGTCATCCGCGAACACGTAATCCCGACGCCGAATTGCAAACCCTACATCGCCGTAGAAGGTCCCGACCGGAATCTATGGTTTTGCGAAAACGGCCCGGCAAAAATCGGCTGCTTCGACCCGCGGGCGAATACTTGGCGCGAATTTCCGCTTCCGGATAGCGCCAGCGCGCCGGTTGGAATTACGCTCGGCGGCGATCAGAATCTTTGGTTCACCGAGAAGGCAGGCAACCGTGTCGGGCGCGTCAGCGTGTCAGGTGAGATCGCCGAGTTCGCGATGCCGAGCGCGCATGCCGGCCCGGACGGCATCGCGCTCGGGCCAGACGGCAATGTCTGGTTCTCGGAGAGCGAGGGCGACAAGATCGGGCGGGTGACGCCGGATGGGCGGATCGTCGAGTTCGGCGCCGGGATTACGCCCGGAAGCAAGCCGCTCTCCCTCGTTGCTCGCTCGGGTGCACTCTGGTTCAGCGAATCGGGCGGGGGCCGCATCGGACGGATCACAATGTCGGGCGAGATCAGCGAGTATCCGCTGCCGCGCCCGGACAGCGCTCCGCGCGCCATGGCGCTGCATCCCGATGGTAGCATCTGGTTTGTCGAAACCGGCGCCAACGCGATCGGTCGTATGGCGCAGGACGGCAGCGTTGTTGAATTTGAGGTACCGACTCCCAACGCTTCGGTACGCGGAATCGCGGTGACCCCCGATGGCGACATATGGTTTACAGAAAATTTCGCGAACAAAATCGGGCGCTTCGATGCCGCCGGCGGCGTCATCGGGGAATACGCTATTCCGACGCCGAAAAGCGGCGCGCGGTGCATAGTTGCGATGGAGGATGGAGGCCTGTTTTTCACGCAATATGATGCCGGACTGATCGCCGAAATCATCTACAAGCCTCTATGAAAAGAATATGACAGCCGACTCCCGGCGGCCGGCAACTCTTGCGAAAAACCGGACTTTTCGCTAAATATGCGCATCGAGTTTTTCGGCCGAACGACTAGGCCACGCAGCGACGATAACCGCGCCTGACTGACGATCCTTCACCAAAATCTCGAGCGAACCGGGCCGCGCATTCTCGCGCGGCTCAAATATTGATTCTACAAAGGAGTGTCCCGTGAGCGACGGAACAGTGAAATGGTTCAACGCGCAGAAGGGTTATGGATTTATCCAGCCCGAGGGCGGCGGCAAGGATGTGTTCGTCCACATCAGCGCTGTCGAGCGTGCTGGCCTGCGCGAGCTGCGTGAAGGCCAGCGTGTCGCGTTCGAGGTCGTGGTTGATCGCAAGACCGGCAAATCGGCTGCCGAGAATCTGAAAACCGTCTAATGCATTTGGGCGAGGCCGCTTTAGCGGTCTCGCCTTACTTTCTCTTGTTGCTCTCGTGTGAACGGCTATCTGTGATGGCCGGCGGCGCTACCGGCCTTAAAAACAAAATCGAGCGCGCGTCGGCTCGATTTTTTTGTGGGCACTTAACTCCCCGACCTTACATCCGGCTGGTTCGAGAATCGCGGCTGGCTAGGGCCCTCCGGCAAGTCCGGGTATTGGCACGCCGATGAGCTGGGCAATCAGAAACAAGTTCAGCACTATCACGATCCCGGCGCCGACCGTGGCGGCTATTTGGGTCAGGCGGCTGTTGACAAAAGCTCCCATGATGTCGCGCCGACCGCCGAAGATGATGAGCGCGATCATCGGCAAGGGCAATGCGATACTGAGCACGACCTGACTGACGACCAGCGCGTTGGTGGCGTTGACTCCAAGGCCGACAACCACGATCGCCGGCAACATGGTGACCAGCCGCCGCAGCCAGATCGGGATGTAAAAGCCGACGAAGCCTTGCATAATCATTTGGCCGGCCATGGTGCCGACGGCCGAGGCGGAAATTCCCGAGGCAATCAGCGAGAGCAAAAATACCGCCGCCGCGCCGATGCCGAACAGCGGCGTCAGCGTGTGATAAGCGGTTTCAATTTCAGCAACTTCCGGATAGCCGGCGTGAAAGGCGCTTGAGGCCATCATCACCATCGCCATGTTGACCAGCCCGGCGACCGTCAGCGCAATGACGACTTCCCGGTTTGAGAAGCGCACGAGCTTACGCCGCTCGCCGTCGTCGCGCACCGGCATGCGCGCCTGCGTCAAGCCAGAATGCAGATAAATGGCGTGCGGCATGACGGTCGCGCCGATAATGCCGACCGCGAGCAGCAAAGCCTGCGCGTCGGCGATGCGCGGTACCACGGTATGCACAGCCGCCGACATCCAGTCGATCGGCACGATAAAGACCTCGACCAGATAACAAAGCGCGATAATGCTCACCATGCTAGCGATGATGAGTTCGATAGGTCGAAAGCCGAAGTTCTGGAACATCAACAGCGCGTAGGTCGCGATGGCGGTCGCCACCATGCCGGCGAACAGCGGCAGATGGAATAATAGCGACAGGCCTATCGCGCCGCCGAGAAACTCCGCGAGATCGGTGGCCATGGCCGCTATCTCGCTGACCACCCACATCGTCAGAACTACGGGCTTGGCAAATTGCGCGCGGCACATTTCGGCGAGGTTGCGGCCGGTAACGATGCCGAGCTTCGCCGAAAGCGCTTGAAACAGCATGGCGATAACGTTGGCGAGCAGTACCACCCAAAGAAGGCCGTAACCGAATTTCGCCCCGGCTTGGATGTTGG
>DATNNI010000038.1:0-3440 GCA_035601915.1 Xanthobacteraceae bacterium | reverse complement strand
GCCGGTCATTGCTGATCCTCCGGCGCCGGCACCGAACCCGTCACCGCAACCGAATCGATCGCATCGATCATGGCGCCGATTGGATCTGGATCGCCGGGCCTGGCAAAATTCGGCGGCCGCTCGGGCAGGTTCTTCAACGGGTCATATTGCGTGGCGTTGAGCGGCTTCAGCGCCAGATGCCGTTCGGCAAGCCCCTGCAACCGCAACGGCGCATCGAGTTTGGTCCATTCCGCACGCAGCACCGCGATGGCGTCGCGCTGCTCGCGAATTTCCGCATGCAGCCGCAGCACCCGCTCGGTGCGGGCGGTGGATTCCATCTTGATCCGATAGACATAGGCCGCGGCGAACACCAGGACGCCGATCACGAGGAGATGGATGATCCGCATGGTCAGCCTCCCCTCATCACGTCGGCGAGAACCGGCCATGCCGGCAATGCGGCGGCGGCGTGTGCGGGCGCCGCGGTGCGCTCGGCTGCGCGCAGCTTCGCCGAGCGCGCGCGCGGGTTGGTGGAAATCTCTTCGGTGCCGGGCGTGACCGGGCGCTTGGTCAAGAGGCCAAAGCTCGGTGCGGCCTGGGCTATTTCGGGCAGATGTCGCGACCCGCCGCCGGCCTTGGCTCGCTCGGTCAGGAAATTTTTGACGATGCGGTCTTCCAGCGAATGAAACGACACCACCACCAGCCGACCGCCCGGCTTCAGCACGCGTTCCGCCGCCGCGAGCGCCAGAAGAAGCTCGTCGAGTTCCGCGTTGACGAAAATCCGCAAACCCTGAAACGTCCGTGTGGCGGCGTGAATTTCGCCCGGCTTGGAGCGTACGACCTTGGAGACGATATCGGCGAGCGCCCTTGTGGTCGTGATCGGCGCCTCCTGGCGCGCCGCGACGATGGCGCGGGCCACTTTTCGGGAATGACGCTCTTCGCCGAAAATGTAGATGATGTTGGCGAGATCGGCTTCCGACGCCGTCGCAATCACATCCGCCGCGGTCGGGCCATCATGGCCCATCCGCATGTCGAGCGGACCGTCAAGGCGAAACGAGAAGCCGCGATCGGCCTCGTCGAGTTGCATCGAGGACACCCCGACATCCATCACGACGCCGTCGACCGAAAAAATGCCCCCCTGGATTCCTTGCGCGGCGCAAACCTCGGCGAGATTGGAGAAGCGGTCCTCGACCAGCGTCAGCCGGCCGTCCGATTGATCCACCAGATCGAACCCGGCCGAGATCGCGGACCGGTCGCGGTCGATGCCGATCACCCTGGTGCCGGCGAAAGCGAGAATGGGCCGGCTGTAGCCCCCGGCCCCGAAGGTGGCGTCGACATAGATGCCGCCGTCGCGGGGCTTCAGCATCTCGACGGCTTCCCGGCCGAGCACGGGAATGTGACGGGGGGCGCGCGGATTCATGACCAGGCCCCGGAACAAGCCCCGGAAGCTGGCCGGCCTGTCGAATGGATATGGGACGCGAACGGGCCCATTGCGCCTCAAATGCCTACGCTTTGCCGGGCTTTTCCGGTCGAAAAGCCACCGGTCGAGAAGCCGCCCTTCGAAAGGCCTTGGCGCGACGCGATTGCCGATTTCGCGCGTCCCACATCGCAAACCCTGATTTCCCGACGGAATTTGGTGGGCTGCCATGGGATTTCGAGCGTCAATGGGGCCTCGGCCGCCCCCAAACCGGTTCGGCTCTTCACCACTTAGTAACGGCAGTTAGCGTTAAGAAAGCGTTGATGGGATTAAGACAATCCTCTCCCGCTGGAGGGGCGAGTGAGGCTTCCCGCACACACTCGGCTAAAATGCGAAGCCACGGGCGGCGCACGGATTGCGCCGGCGCGAGGGTAAAGGAATAGTAAACAGTGTCTTATCGTAAAGACGCAGGTTTGCCGTTCTCTTGCCCGGTTTGAGTTGTCCCATGCCGCTTGGTTCGTTCGCGTCTGCTGGATTTGATTCGAAGCGTCAACGTGCCCTCCCGGTTCCAAGGGCCAACGCGAACATGAAGACATTCACCCCCGATTCATCGATTGCTTCCGACGTCATCCCGTCAATGAATTATGGCGAGCGGAACAAGGGCCGCCTGCCCGACATGATCGTGCTGCACTACACCGGAATGCCCGATGTGGAAGGCGCGATCGCGCAGTTGTGCACCGCGGGCACCGACGTATCGGCGCATTACATCGTGCTGGAGGACGGCCGCATCGTGCAGTGCGTTCCGGAAGCCAAGCGCGCCTGGCACGCCGGCGTGGCATCCTGGGCCGGCGAGGAGGACATCAACTCCTGTTCGATCGGCGTCGAGATCGTCAATCGCGGCCATGACTGGGGCTATCCGGAATTTCCGCTGCGCCAGATCGCCGCCGTGATCGCGCTGTGCCGCGGCATCATGCTGCGCCGCAAGGTGCCGTCGCATCGCGTGCTCGCGCATTCGGATGTCGCGCCGGCCCGCAAGAAAGACCCCGGCGAAAAGTTTCCATGGCATTCGCTGGCCAATTCGGGCGTCGGCCATTGGGTGCAGCCGGCGCCGATCGTGCGCGGCCAAACGCTCATGCTCGGCGCCATCGGCGATGACGTCGCCGGTTTGCAGGCCGCGCTGGCCCGATACGGATACGGCATTCCCGCCAACGGCAAATATGACGCCGCGACCATGGAAGTGGTGACCGCCTTCCAGCGTCACTTTCGCCCGGCGCGTGTCGACGGCGTCGCCGATCATTCGACACTGACCACCCTGCGATCGCTGCTGGCGAGTTTGCCGAGCGAGGCGGCGGCGAAATAGACTGAAGTAGACTAAAACGCCGTCAACTCTGGTCGTCCATCTCCGCCAGTCGCCGTGCGTAAAGCCGCCGCAACGGCTCCAGTTGCGTTGCTTCCGTCGCAGCGTGATAGGCGGCGCGCGCGGCGTCATGGCGGCCGAGCCTGCGTAACAAGTCGGCACGGACCGCCGGCAGCAATTCGTAGCCATTAAGTCCGCCGCGCGCTTCCAGCGCGCCGATCAGGTCCAGCGCCCGCGCCGGTCCGTCGACCATCGACACCGCCGCGGCGTGGTTGAGTTCGATCACCGGCGAGGGGCTGATCCGCAGCAACACTTCATAGAGACCGGCGATCTGCGGCCAGTCGGTGTCGTGATAACTCGGTGCTTGCGCATGCAATGCGGCGATCGCCGCTTGCACCGCATAGGAGTCCGGCCGGCCCGGCATTCGCAAGGCATCTTCCACCAGCCTCAGACCGTCGGCGATCTGCCCATGATCCCATCGCGCGCGATCCTGCTCTTCCAAAAGCACGACGTCGCCGCCCGCGGTCTCGCGCGCGGCGCGGCGCGCGTCGTGCAGCAGCATCAGTGCCAGCAGGCCCTTGACCTCACCGCGTTGCGGCATCAACGCATCGAGCAGCCGGCCCAGCCGGATCGCTTCGCGCGCGAGGTCCGGACGCATCAGATCCTCGCCCGACGTGGCGGCATAGCCTT
>DATNNI010000037.1:0-2230 GCA_035601915.1 Xanthobacteraceae bacterium | reverse complement strand
CCGTGCCTTGCCGTCATGCTCAATGACCGGCTCGATTATTTCGGCCAGACGGTGAACATCGCCGCCCGGGTGCAGGGGCTCGCGGTCTCCGACGCCATGTTCGCCACCAAGCCGGTGATCGACCACCCGCAAACCGCGGCGCTGTTGGCTAAGGCCGGCATTACGCCGCGCCCGCAGCAAGCGACGCTCAAAGGCGTCGCCGGCGAAGTGCCGGTCTACGAAATCCCCTGAATGTGATTGGAAAATCGGCCGGCGGGTGAGCAGCTTGGCTTCCCAGGGGGCCGGCATCCGCCATGATTGCGCCAAATGCCGCGCGATATGGTCTAATGGTGTTTGGCGAGGGGCGCACATTGAGGGATTTCGTTTTGTTTCCGGCCTTGAAATTCGCTCCTGCGAAAGTTTTGCCGATCGCCCTGTTCGGCGTTGTTTGTTTGCTCGGGGCTTCGCCTGTGCGGGCGGCCCCTTCGCCTTGCGAAGAAAGCGCCGAGATCGCGGTTTTGCCGTCGCCGCTGTCGCCGTGGAAGGGCGCTCCGTTGCACGTCCTGTTCGCCGCGGAAAAACCGTTTGCCGGCGAGCTTATTTTGATCGCACCCGACGGCAGCGCTGCCGCGACCACCCGCAACCGCCAGGGCGGGCCGCCCTACTTCTGGTTCGCCGAAATCGCCGCGCCGGCCGCGGGGACATGGCACGCCAAGCTCGTGCGCGACGGCGCCGCCGGCGAATGCGCCAGCATCACCCGCGACATCATAGTGAGCGAGACCAAGCCGCCGCCGCCGCATGGCACGGCGAGCAGTGTTTGGCCGATCCATGCCGCCTGGGACCGCGCGACGGAGAATCTGTTTTCGGCCTGGATCGAAAAGCTTTTCGATGCGCCGCTCGACGCCGATCTGTCGTGGAAGACGTGGCACGACGTGCTGCGCGACCGTTCGCGCAATTTCCTGTTCGACTATCTGGGCAGCGGGGAAGACAGCGCCGTCGGGCGAGTGCGTCCCGATTGCGCCGACTTCGTCTACTTCTTGCGTGCTTATTTCGCGTACAAAATGGGCTTGCCGTTCGCCTATTCGAATTGCTCGCGCGGCTTCGGCGGCTCGCCGCCGAAATGCTACCAGTGGTTCGACATCGAGCATCCCGGGCGAACGCGGCCCTCGCCGCCGACCGAACCGAGGCCCGAGGCAAATGCCACACCCGCCGCGGCGCCGGCACCAAACCTGTTGCAGCAGATGTTTCCGCGGCAAGGCGCGGCGCCCGAGACTGAGCCAACGCCCGCTGCGAGAGTTGGATCGCCGGAGCCGAAGCGGCCGGCGGCACCGTCCTCGTTCGGCGCCTATTTGCGCGACGTCGGCGATGTCGTCCAATCGGGGGCGGTGCGGGTGTCGGCGACCGACGATAACACCGATTTTTACACGGTGCCGCTCACGCAAGACGCGCTGCGCCCCGGCACGGTGTACGCCGATCCATATGGTCACGTTATGATGCTGGTGCGGCTCGTGCCGGAAGCCGATGGCGCGCCCGGCGTTTTCCTCGCCGTCGACGCCGAGCCCGACGGCACCGTGACGCGCAAGCGCTTTTGGCGCGGCAATTTTTTGTTCGTACACGAGCCTGCGCTCGGGAGCCCGGGATTCAAGCGTTTCCGGCCAATCGTCCGCGAAGGAGGCGGCGGCTTGCGGCGGCTGACCAACGCCGAAATCGCCAAGAATCCGCAATACGGCGATTTTTCGCTCGAGCAATCGAAGCTCGACGGCGAAGCGTTTTACGATCGCATGGATGAAGTGATGTCGCCGCAGCCGCTCGATCCGCTGCGCGCCATGACCGACGCGATCACTTCGCTGCAAGAACAAGTGAAAACGCGGGTCGTCGCCGTTGAAAACGGGCGCAAGTTTCAGGGCAGCGGAAAGGGCGAGGCCGAGATGCCGAACGGCGCGGCGATCTTCGAGACCACCGGCGCGTGGGAGGATTTCTCGACGCCGGCGCGCGATTTTCGGCTGCTGATTGCGGTCGATGTGGTGCGCGGATTTCCCGATCGGGTGGCGCGGCGGCCCGAGCGCTACGCGATTGCGTCGGGCAAGAACGTCGCCGAGGTCAAGGCCGGGTTGCAAACCGCACTCGCGTCCGAACTCGCCGCGCGCACGTTTTCCTATACCCGCAGCGACGGCTCGTCCTTTACGCTCAGCCTCAAGGACGTGGTCGACCGCGAGCCCAATCTGGAAATGGCGTATAATCCGAACGATTG
>DATNNI010000036.1:0-13840 GCA_035601915.1 Xanthobacteraceae bacterium | reverse complement strand
GTAAAAGGTCAGATCCAAGAAGGCGGCAATCCGTTCGAGGGACCACGTTCGCGACCCTATCCCACGCCGGCTCAGGCGCAGCCCTTCGGCCCCACATTGTTTGCCAAAGCCGCGCGCGAGCTCGGTTACAAATCATTCCCGCAGCCGTCGGGAAATTTATCGAAACCTTATGTCAACCCGCTCGGGGTGCGCCTTGGACAATGCACCTATTGCGGTTTTTGCGAATGGTTTGGCTGCGGCAACTATTCCAAAGCGAGTCCGCAAACGACCATCCTGCCGGTTTTGATCCGTAAGTCGAATTTCTCGCTGCGCGATAATTCCGAAGTCATCAAAATCAATACCGATGCCTCGGGGACGCGCGCCACGGGCGTCACCTTCGTCGATACGAGTTTGCAAGAATGGGAGCAGCCAGCCGATCTCGTCATCCTGGCGGCCTATTCGATGTTCAACGTCCAGCTCCTTCTGCATTCGAAGATCAGCCAGCCCTACGACCCGGTCGCCGGAACCGGTGTGGTTGGGCGCAACTTCACGCACCAAACTATTTCCAGCGTGAACGGTTTTTTCGACAACAAAAAATTCAATTTCAATCCGTTCATCGCCTCCGGCTCGATCGGGATGTGCATCGATGAGTTCAATGGCGACAATTTCGATCACGGCCCGCATGGCTTTGTCGGCGGTGCCTATATGGGCCAGGTGCAAACCGGTGCCCGGCCGATCGAAACGACGCTGGTGCCGCCCGGCACGCCGAAATGGGGCGCGGTATGGAAGAAGGCGGTGCGCGACAATTATCTCTCCACGGTGAAACCGGGTACCGGCGTGCACGGCAGCTTCTACTCATACCGTGACGTTTATCTGGATCTGGATCCCACCTACACGGACCGGTTCAGTCGGCCCTTAATGCGTATGACCATCGATTTCCACGACAATGAGATCAAACAAAACCGGTTCATGACCGACAAGTTTGCCGAGATCATTAAGGCGATGGGCGCGAACGTCGTGGACAAGCAATACCGTACCGCCCCGTATGACATTACGACGTATCAGACGAGCCACCTCAACGGCGGGGTCGTCATGGGCGCCGATCCAAAAACTAGCGTCGTCAACCGCTATTTGCAGAACTGGGACGTGCCGAATTTGTTCGTGCTCGGCGCCAGCGCGTTCCCGCAGAACGCCGGATACAATCCGACCGGCACGGTGGGGGCGCTCGCGTTCTGGGCGGCCGAGGCAATCCGCAGTCAATATCTCAAAAATCCGGGGCCGCTGGTCCATGCGTAGCGTGGGCGAAGGAATGCCGTTGCTCCGCGCAGTCGCCTGTGCGGCGGCTCTGCTGTTTACATCCGCGCTGGCGGTCGCCGGCGAATCGGACCCGCAAGACTTCACGCAAATCAAAAACGGCCAGTATCTCGCCATCCTGTCCGATTGCGGTAGCTGCCACACCGTCCCGGGCCAGCGGCGATTTGCCGGCGGCCGGCCGATTGAAACGCCGTTCGGAAACATTGTTGCGCCCAACATCACGCCGGACCGCGAAACCGGAGTGGGCGCCTGGACCGACGACGAATTCGATGCCGCGGTCCGCAAAGGCGTTCGCAGGGACGGCGCGCTGCTCTATCCGGCGATGCCGTACAACGCTTACGCTAAAATGACGCGCGAAGAAGTCGTGGCGATCCGCGCGTACTTGAACACAGTCGAGCCGGTGCGCCACGCCGTTGTGGCCAACACTTTGCCGTTTCCGTTCGACATCCGCACCGCCATGCGGGTTTGGGACGCGCTCTACTTCACCGAAGGTGTCTACAAACCCGATCCGGCGAAGTCCGCGGAATGGAATCGCGGCGCCTATCTGGTCAGCGGGCCGGCGCATTGCGGCGCCTGTCACACCCCCAAAACCCTTCTCGGCGGCGACAAGACCGCGCAGTATCTGCAAGGCTCCAAAATTCAGGGCTGGTTCGCTCCCGACATCACCGGCGACAAGGCGCGCGGCATCGGTAATTGGTCCATCGCCGAGATCGCGGCGTATCTGAAAGCCGGTCACAACCAGGTTTCCGCGGCCACCGGGCCGATGGGAGAAGCGGTGTCGCTGTCGACGTCGCGGATGAAGGACGGCGACCTCAACGCCATCGCCGTTTATTTGAAATCGGTTCCCGGCAGGCAGGATACGGCGAGGCCGTTGCCGGCAGACGATCCGGTGATGACCGCGGGCGCGGCGATCTATCGCGACGCATGTTCGGCCTGTCATATGCTGGACGGCCGCGGCATCTCGGAACTGTTTCCGTCGCTCGCCGCGTCGTCAAACGTGCGATCTGACGACCCAGCTACTTTGATCCGCGTCGTCCTGCGCGGGGCACGCAGCGTGGCGACAGCCGCCGAACCCACGTCTCCCGGCATGCCGTCTTACGCATGGCAGCTCGATGACGCGAAAGTGGCGGCCGTCGTCACCTATATCCGCAATGCGTGGGGTTCCGCGGCACCGGCCGTTTCGGCGCAAGACGTCGCGCGCGAAAGATCGCAATTGGCATCACGGCCGGACTAGTCGCTCGTCGACAGCTCGCGCTGGGCGTAAGGCCAAAAAATCACTAACGACTGACGTTGCGAGTAACTGGCGGTTATCGTTAAACCGCATTGGGTCTTCCGCCGGCGGAATGGGCACTGTCAATTTCCAATTGGGTCAGAATTTACACGTATGGTGCCGGCATGTTTCACGGAACAGAAAGTTTCTTGAGCTCGCCCGATTGTGCGCGCTATTTCATCTTCGCCGGCTACCTTGCCTTTATGTGGGGCATTGTCGGAGTGGCGAACCTTTTTGACGCGGCGAATGCCGACTGACGATCCGCGCCTGCGTTTGGCAAAGCGCGGCGTCGCGGAATTCGATTAACTCCTCAGTCACCACGTGTGGACCCCACCAACCTGCGGTGATATACCCGCCGTGGGGGCGCCGTAGGGCGCCCTTTTCGCCAGTGATATCGACGCGTCGTGGCGAATGAGACGTGGTGGTGCCAAGCGGGAAGCCCGAGAGTTTTGGGATTTTCGCACCCGGGCGCATAGCTCAGTTGGTAGAGCAGCTGACTCTTAATCAGCGGGTCCCAGGTTCGAGCCCTGGTGCGCCCACCATTGAATCCCGCAGCGGCTCCCCTGAGTCCGTCGGGTGACCCGAAGCATAGGGAGGCGAGAGCGCCCGTCACCAATTGCGACCTTCTACTCGGGGGCCATTAACGAGCACCTGCGACAGCGCCAGAATAAATTCCCTTAGGCGAGAGGCGTGCCCCACAGGGAGACGTCATCGCCTTTCACATAATATTCCACCTGATCGGGCTCGACTTTCCATATCCCAAAGGGCGCGCAAAAGACTTTGATCGTAGCCCGGTGCGCAATGATAGCCGAAATTCACAACGCTACTGCCCAGTTCAGCTGGAACGGTGTGCAGTCACAAAATGATTTAAACGCGGCATTAAGCCTTATCGGGTCGCGCTATGTAGCTGCACTAAAGACGACGGTGCCCACGTCGCTGCGCGTCAATTATGCTGCGTTCGCCGAGCTAGCAACCAACGGTAATGGGACGCTGCAGTGAAACACCCTATTCCGACCCTCGCGTTTCGCTCCATACAGCGCGTGGTCGGCCATCCGAACAAGCGCCTCAGGCTCATGGTCGGGCGCGATCTCGGCGATGACGGCAATTCCGGCGCTGATTGTCACGACTTCGTGGCTGCCGGCATCATGCAGGATCGCGAGGCTGAGCACGCGCTTCCGAATGCGTTCCGCTACCTCCGCTGCTCCTCGTTGGTCGGTACCCGGCAGGAGCACAGCAAATTCTTCGCCGCCATAGCGTGCCGCTACGTCGCCAGGTCTTCGCAGGATTTCCAGAATACTCCTACCTATTTTCTGCAAGCAGCGGTCGCCTTCGAGATGGCCGTAGCGGTCATTGAACATCTTGAACAAATCGACATCAATCATTATCAGGCCTAGGCAACTGTTTTCGCGCCGCGCTCGGCGGTGTTCACGAAGGAGTGCGTCATCAAAGGCGCGACGGTTGGCGAGCCCGGTCAAGCTATCTTCTCTGGCAAGTGCTTGCAGCCGACGGTGGGTGTTTGCCATTTCATCCTCCGCGACTTTGCGGGCTGAAATGTCGCGTAATGTGCCGATAACGCCGGAACGAGCGCCGGTTGAAGGTTCGACGACAGCTCTAAGCTGCGCCTCGACCCAAATCCAATGGCCCTTGCGGTGCCGAATCCGATTGACAATCGATTGGCGATCGGTTTCGCCGCCGAGTAAGGATTGAAAGACCAAAGCGAGACGCGGGGCGTCCTCCGGGTGTGCCATGTGGATCGG
Organism: Xanthobacteraceae bacterium; assembly: GCA_035601915.1. Taxonomy (GTDB): domain Bacteria; phylum Pseudomonadota; class Alphaproteobacteria; order Rhizobiales; family Xanthobacteraceae; genus BOG-931. Next base: position 9,520 of record DATNNI010000036.1, on the reverse strand, counting down.
TGAGACGCCGCACATCTCTTGAGGCTCGTAACCGAGAACATCGCGGCAAGCCGGGGAAACATAGCGGCGCACCAAACTAGTATCGAGCTGAAACACCATGTCGTTGCAATTCTCGGCAAGCAGTCGGTAGCGTGCTTCGCTTTCTCGCAAGCGTTGTTCGGCGTCTATACGCTGTGTGATATCGCGAATAACAACAAGGATGCGAGGCGGCTGGTTTGCGGAACTTATGGCGCGCCCCATTCCTTCTACCCAGACATAGCTACCGTTTTTGCGGCGCATGCGGAACGGAAGTGGCGCATCGATAGCCCCCGTGGCCAAAACGCGCAGGACCTTGGCGATATCGTCGGCGTGAATGACCTGCCTTGCATCTGTTGCGAGCATTTCCTCGGGTTCATATCCTAGCAATGTTCGCGATGACGGCGACGCGTAATATCGCTTCCCGTCCTTTCCCAGGAGCAGAATCATGTCGATCGAATTCTCAGCTAGGAACCGGTAGCGCTCTTCACTTTCCTGTAATAGCCGTTCAGCGACGAGGCGCGCGTCGATGTCCCTGCCGACTGAGTGGATCGTGACTTGTCCGCTCCCGTCGGTCAGAGCCCGGTTTGTCCAACCGATCCAGCGTCTCCTTCCATCGGGCAGCACGACCTGATTTTCGTTCGACAAGCTCCCATCACAATCACATACGTTTCGGAAATGATGCGCCAAATCGGCCCGCGCGTCCGGCGGCACGAAGTCAAAGAGATTCTTTCCAATCATTTCGTGGGGTTGCATACCGCGCAGCGAAGCATAGGCGCTATTGACGTAGAGCAGCTTGCCGTCGGGCGTTGCAAGTGAAACGAGCTCCGACTGGTCCTCGACCAAATTTCGGTAACGCGCTTCGCTTTCAGCCAACCGGCGTTTGGTTTCTTTGAGCGTCGTGATGTCGGTGATGAGAAATCGATACCCGGCCTTCGCTGGTGTCCTCAAGCACACTCGAAAGCAACACGTCGATAATCCGGCCGTCCTTGCAGACCATCTGGAGTTGCAGGTTTTCGCACCGGCCAGTACGGAAAAATTCGGGTAGCGCTTGCTTGATCGCGTGCTCCCGCTGAGCGGGCGCAATAAATTCCCAGGACTGCCGGCCCAGAACTTCAGCGCGTGTGAAACCAAGCTTGGCAAGCCAAGCATCGCTGACCGATATGATCCGTCCCCGCTCGTCGATCGAATGAAGCATCGCGGGCGTGATAGCCGTTCGGCGACCGAGTTCGGCGCGGAAATTTGCATCGTGATCGGCGTCACGCTCGGGACGGTTAGCCACGATATCACCTTGAAAATGGATTACGTTTTGCTCGAAAGGTTACTGACTAATTTGCCTCCACCAGTAATGCCCGATCTTTTGCATCAAAGAACTAAAAGTTTGGCTTATCAAATGCTTAATTGTATGCCCGCTGGAGCCGGTGCCGCGCAATTTGAAAGTGCGTATCATTTCATGTGCATTGAGCCTGATTGCCTACTCGGGAGGGGATAAAATACCGCGGGTCCCTGATCTTCCCGGCAGTTCAATTTCTCATGGCTTTACGGATCGAGCTTTATTCCTGTTGTGACAGTCTTAGTAAGCCGGCGGCATTGAATGCCGTCTCTCTTAACCGGCGTGTCCACGCTTCGAGTCCGTGTGTATGCCCACCATCAGGTCGGCGACTGGGCCGGCTTGCTGCCAAGTCATTCGGTATAAACCCTTTGATTGCTGTCGCCGGGCCTGTGGTGAATGAAATCGCGAATGTGTCCGGCTATCCGCGCCTCGCGAAAGCTGTTTTTGCGCGGAACCGCGGCCTGCATTTCGGGTTGTTTGCGCATGGCCATGAGCCAGCAAGTTCGGAGGTAACGATGAAGATCTTGAGCAAAATCGCGATCGGGGCGGCTGGCATTGCGCTCTTTTCGGCCGCCGCGTTCGCTGATGAAGTGACGACGACCACGACCCAGCGTACCCAGGAACCTGGTCCGGGCGTTTATGTCGGCGTCCCTGGCGTGGTCGGCGTTCAGGTGGGCGCGCCGCCGAGTGGATGCACGACCCAGAGTAGAACAACGACCGACACCAACACGGGTGATTCCCGATCGGTGACACGCAGCAACTGCTAAGCCCCAAAGGGCTCGCATGCATGAAGGCTCCGCGGCATCTGCTGCGGGGCCTTTGTTTTTTTTTACGCGGCTCTTCCGCGGATGTGTGTCCGGCATTGAACGCGTTCACTTTTTCTGGGAGGTTAGCGCCGGGCAGAACGCGGGAAAATATGCCGCTGCCGGGGAGGCGCTATGCACAGCACCGTTAAGCAGCAGGAGCTGCGCCGCGCGACCAATCCGCTGTTTAATGACCGCAAGCTCAAGCTCGGCACGTTTTGCACCAACTTGAACGGCGGTTGCGCGATCAGCACCATCCCCGAGACGCTGAAGATCACCTGGCCGAATACCGTGCGGCTTGCGCAAATCGCCGACGCCATGGAATTCGAGGCCCTGGTGCCGGTCGGGCGCTGGAAGGGTTTCGGCGGCGTGACCAACTTCAACGGTCCGGGCTTCGAATGTTTCTCCTGGGCGGCCGGCATCGGCGCCCAGACCAAATATTCCGCCGTGTTCTCCACCGCGCACGTCCCGATGTATCACCCGACGCTCGCGGCCAAGCAGGCGACAGTGATCGATCACATCAGCAACGGCCGCCACGCTATCAATATCGTCGGCGGCTGGAATCAGGGTGAGCTCGATATGTTCGGCGCGAATATGCAGGATCACGAAGATCGTTACGCGCGCGCCGCCGAGTGGATCGAGGTGATGATCGGATTGTGGACCTGCGAGGACGAGTTCACCTACGAAGGAAAATTCTATCAGGTGAAAAAGGGTGAGCTGGCGCCAAAGCCGATCCAGCAGCCGTATCCGGCGATCATGAATGCCGGCGGCTCGGAGCAGGGCACACACTTTTCCGCCAAATATTCCGACATCGCCTTTATACAATTCGACAAGCACGATCTCGATTTCGCCCGCGCCAAAGTGGAAAAGTACCGTCGCTTGGCGCGAGAAGAATACGGCCGCGACATCCAGATCTGGAGCTTCGGCTACGTCGTGCAGCGCGAGACCGAAAAGGAAGCCAAGGATTTCCTGCACTATTACGTGCACGAAAAAGGCGACTGGGTCGCGGCGGAAAACCTGATGAAGCTCCTTGGCATCGGCTCGCTCGCGGTCGAGGACTTCCGCAAGCTGCAAGCGCACTTCATGGCGGGATGGGGCGCATTCCCGCTGGTCGGCACCAAGGAGCAAGTCGTTGAAGGCCTAGCCAACCTTTCCAAGGTCGGAATCGACGGCGCGCTGTTGTCGTGGCCGATCTATGAGGAGGGGATGCTTACGTTCCAGCGCGAGACCATGCCGCTTCTGCAACAGGCCGGACTTCGCTAGCTCATCCGCGGCCGATCGCTTCCGCGCAAACTTGCCGGTGGGAAAAATCTCGTAAAAGGTCCGCCGACAGTAACGGAAAATCGTCAGGCGGAAGCGGCATCCAAAGGTCATCCATTGACGCCTGCTGTCCTTAGCTCAACTAGAACGCGCTTGCGCAAAGTCGTGGCGACACTGCCGGTGCTGACGATGGTGTTCGCCGTGATCGGGGCTGACCCGGCACGGTCGCAGGCTGCGAGCGACGCCGCCGCCGAGCGTGTGAGTTTTGCGAGCGCCGACGGGCACACCACTTTAGTCGGTTACGTTTTCCACCCAGCAGTCGAGAGCGGGAAGCGCGTTCCGGCCGTGGTCATGATGCATGGCCGACAGGGCGCCTATTCGACCGCCGCGCACGGCATATATGACGCGACGACGCTGTCGCAGCGGCACCAGTTCTGGGGCCACTTTTGGGCCGCGCAGGGCTATATCGCCGTGCTGGTCGATGGCTTCGGGCCGCGCGGCTATCCGCAAGGCTTCGGCCGCCACAGTTACGACACTCGTCCCGACGAATTGAACGAAGTGACGGTGCGTCCGTTCGATGCGTATGGGGCGCTTGCCTTTCTGCGATCGCTTCCGGCGGTCAATCCGGATCGTATTGGCCTGCAGGGCTGGTCCAACGGCGGCAGCGCCACACTGGCTGCCATGGCGCCGCACGCGCCCGGCCTTCCGGCCAGCGATCCGGCGCTGGGGTTTCGCGCGGCGCTCGCCTTCTACCCCGCGTGCGGCCTCAAGGACCATTTTGCCGCAACGCGCTACCAGGCCTATGCGCCACTGCGGGTTTATATCGGCACGGCCGATGAAGAAGTGTCGCCGCAGAGATGTCGCACACTTCTCACGGATGCCGGTGGCGATGTGAGAATCCACTTTTACGACGAAGCGACGCACGATTTTGACGATCCCGGGCCGAGGCGCCAGCAGCTACCTGCCAATGCGGAGGCGCGTGGCGACGTCATTGAACGGGTGCGGTCTTTCTTCGCGAAAAAGCTTGGTGCTTCGCCGTGACGCGAGTGAGCATCAGCGCGCTGGTGAGCGGCGAGACGGGAACGTTGGCTTAGCGCGGTTCGAAGTGCCGCTGACCAGCCTCTTCGCCCTCGCGGCCGGTCGCTTGTGCCTGTGGCGGCAGGCGCCGGCGGCGAACCGCAAGCCGTCCGTCCGTGCTCGGCTGATAGAACACGCTGTAGGTAGAGACGGCGGCAGCGAATGCCTCGGCATCGGCGGCCTTGGTTACTTCGAGTGAATCGAAGCCGGCGCGAAGAAGAAAAAGAAACTGATCGCGCAAAACCTCTCCGGTCGCGCGCAACTCGCCGCGGAAACCGTAGCGCTCGCGCAACAGCCTGGCCTGGCTATAAGCGCGGCCGTCGCGGAATTTCGGAAACGTGAGCGCGACGAGCGCCACCCGGCCGAGCCACGGCTCGAGCTCCGCGACCTTGCGGTTATTGGGCCACAGAACGCCGACCGGGCCCTCGCGCGCGGCGAGTTCGGCGGTGTCGGCAAGGAAGCGCTCTGCAGTCACAATGACCGGAACGCCGTCAGGAATGGGCGCGTCGTCCAGCACGCGGATGTAACGATCCTCGACGATGTGGCCTTGCTTAACGAGCGGCATAGACGCGCTCCCGAAATGGCTCGACCCCGGTGCGCTTGACCGTGTCGATGAACAATTCGTCCGGCCGCTCGCGCAACTCGATGTAGGCCGCGGCAATGTCCTCGACCAGGTCGGCGACTTGCGCGTAAGGCACCGCCGGGCCGATCAGCGTGCCGAGCGTGGCATTCTCGTCGGCCTTGCCGCCAAGCGTGATTTGATAAAATTCCTCGCCGTTCTTCTCGACGCCGAGAATGCCGATGTGTCCCACGTGGTGGTGGCCACAGGCGTTGATGCAGCCGGAAATGTTGACGTGCAGCCGCCCGAGATCCCGCGCGAGATCAAGATTGCGGAAACGGCGCGTGATCTCCTGAGCGATCGGGATCGAGCGGGCGTTGGCCAGGCTGCAATAATCGAGGCCCGGGCAGGCGATGATGTCGGTGATCAGATTGACGTTGGGAATGGCGACCCCGATAGCGTTGAGCGCGCGCCAAACCGCCGGCAGGTCGCGCTGGGCAACGTGCGGCAGCGCCAGATTCTGCTCGTGACCGACACGGATTTCGCCGAACGAATAACGGTCGGCAACGTCGGCAATCGCGTCCATCTGGCCGGCGGTAACGTCGCCCGGCGTGCCGCCTTCCGGTTTGAGCGAGAGCGTGACGATGGCGTAGCCGGGTACCTTATGCTTGGCCACGGAATTGCCGATCCAGGCCTCGAAACGGCGGTCGCCGCCGGGCGCCTCGGCAAGTTCCGCCGGACTATTCTGGAGTCGGGCATAAGCTGGATAACGAAAGCGGCTGGCAATGTCGGCGACGACTTCTTCATCAAGGGCAAGGGGGCCGTCCTTGATGCTTTGCCATTCGGCCTCGACTTCCTTGGCGAAGGCCTCTGCGCCGAGCTCGTGGACCAAAATCTTGATGCGCGCTTTGTAAATGTTGTCGCGCCGGCCGAACTGATTGTAGGTGCGCAGCACCGCCTCGACGTAGCTGAGCACGTCGCGCTTGTGCAGGAACGGCTTGATCGTCTTGGCGATAAACGCGGTACGCCCAAGTCCGCCGCCGACCATGACTTCGAAGCCGGTTTCGCCGGCGCCGTTGCGATGCATCTGCAGCGCCATGTCGTGGATGCGCAACGCAGCGCGATCGTGGCGCGAGGTGCCGACCGCGATCTTGAATTTCCGCGGCATGAACGAAAACTCGGGATGTAGCGTCACATGCTGGCGGATGACTTCCGCCCAGATGCGCGGATCCTCGATCTCGTCTGGCGCGACGCCGGCCCATTGATCGGTGGTGATGTTGCGCACGACGTTGCCGCTCGTCTGCATGCCGTGCATGCCGACGCTGGCGAGATCCGCCATGGCGTCGGGCAATTCTTCGAGCTTGATCCAGTGATACTGAATGTTCTGCCGCGTGGTGAAGTGGCCGTAACCGCGATCGTAACGCCGCGCCACGTGAGCAAGCATGCGCAGCTGCGCCGACGACAACGTGCCGTAGGGAATAGAGATGCGAAGCATGTAGGCGTGGAGCTGGAGATACACGCCATTCATCAGCCGAAGCGGCCTGAACTCGTCTTCGTTTAGTTCTCCGGAAAGCCGCCGCGCGACCTGACCGCGGAATTCGGCGACGCGTTCGCCGACCAGGGTCCGGTCCAGTTCATCGTACAGGTACATGATCGACCTTGGCCCTCAGCGCTTGCAGCGGCAGGTCGATTGTCGGACCGCTGGAACGGATGCGCTCCCGCAGGTTTCCCGGCCGCACACCGCCGTCTTCAGTCACCTGGACCGGCGCTACATAGGCATCGACGGCGTGCAGTCCGTCGGCTCTGGCCGCGGCCAAGAGATCTTGCACCACGGCCGCAGACGCCGTGACTGCGGCGCTGTCGAGTTTGGTCGTCCAGCCGCCTTCGCCGCGATAGACGACAGCGCCGTCGGCCAGCCGATTGGCGGTCACGACGACCGGTCCATTAATCTTGAGCTTTTGTTGAAGTGGCGAAGTCATGCCGCAACCTCCGCACGCGCACCGTCGTTGATCAAAGCGCGCCACGCGTCGGAACGCGCGACTGTCGGTCCGACCACCAACAAGCCCGGACCTTCACCGGCCTCGGCTGCCAATTCCGCCAAACCATCGAGCCGGCCGGCCCGGCACAGCGCATCCGGTCGCGTACCGCGAACCAGCACCGCCGCGGGCGTGGCCGCGTCGCGGCCGGCGGCGATCAAACCATTGCCAATCTCGGCGGCGTGACGAAGGCCCATGTAAATGACGACCGTCATCGCCGGATCGGTGAATTTCGACCAATCGGTCCGGATTTGGTTCCCCGCATGATGGGCGGTGACAAATGCAATGGCGGAAGCTTCGTCCCGGAACGACAGCGGCAGTCCCGCCTCGGCGGCGCAACCCAGCGCCGCCGTAATCCCGGGCACGACGACAACGGCAACGTTGGCGTCACGCAAATATTCGATTTCTTCGCCGCCCCGGCCAAACACGAAGGGATCACCGCTTTTCAGGCGCACCACATTCAGTCCCTGATGGGCGGCTTCGGCGAGGCGCCCGTTGATGATGTCCTGGGCCATTCCGGGCTGGCCGGAACGCTTGCCGACGAAGATGCGCTTGGCATCGCGCCGGGCACGATCCAGAATCTCTGCGCTGACGAGTTCGTCGTAGAAGACGACATCCGCGGCTTGCAGCGCTTGCAAGGCGCGCAGGGTCAAAAGATCCGCATCTCCCGGTCCCGCGCCGACGAGAACAACCAATCCGGATTGCCGGTTTGCACGGCCGGGATGCTCGCTCGCCCGTGAGAGTGCCGCCTCAGCCCAGTGCCAGCGGCCGGCGAGCGCCGCAACGCCGATCGGACCGTCGATCACCCTCTCCCAGAAGCGGCGCAGCGAAAGCTTGCCGGACTGCCTTTGCGCCACCCGCGTACGGAAGCGGCCCATCAGCGCCGCGAACTCGCCGATCCGCGCCGGCAGCAGCGCCTCGATGCGTTCGCGCAGACGCCGCGCCAAAACGGGCGATGCGCCGCCAGTGCCGACGGCGACGACGACGTCGCCGCGATCGATGATGGCAGGGAAGATGAAAGTCGAGAGTTCCGGACGATCGACGACGTTGATGGGCACGCGGTATCCGCGCGCCCGCGCAGCGATATCGGCGTCCCGCAGCTCGCCGGCAGCGCACACGATGGCAACAAGGTCGGAGAAATCCGCGCCACGCGGATCGTCGGAACAGATTTTCAGCAGGCCGGACTGAACATCGGTGGCGAGCTCACGGGTATCGAGTTCGTCAGCGTACCACCGCACGTGAGCGCCCGCGGATTGCAGCAATCTTAGTTTCGCTAACGCCGCCGGTCCGGAGCCGATAAGGCCCACCGTCCCTTGGGTGACATCGAGGAAAATCGGCAAGAAACGCATGCAGAGAAAATTCTCCTCTTGAAGACGTAAGTCCCTACAGGAACAAAGCAAGCCTTTCAAATAAAAGAATTTCCAACCCTTTTCGGCGTGGGAATTGGAAACAGTTGATCGCCAAAGGTGCAAATGCGGCAGGTCTGTTCGCCGCAAGGCTCCCTTCGGCTTTGCGCGCGCTGGAGCTTTCTCTTTATGATCGGCGATGACGAGCCCGGAGGGGCTCGTCGTTTGCGGCCACGTCGAGGAAATATCCACTAACCGCAGGCGAACAATCAATTCGTCTGACGCGTAGTTCGCGAAAGATCGTTTTATCAAATGACATTGCCGCGGGTCGAATATTGCATTTTGCGTCGGTCGTATTGCCGCCGAAGCGAGCAATGTCTTATTTGATGGACGTTTTTTATCTGATGGGTGCGCGCGCACCCGGCTCGCCGTGGAGAAATATAATGAGTGTCTCGAAATCGTTGGAAGCGACGAGCCCGTTGGAAACCAACAGCACCTCCAGCGCTTGGCGCGAGTTGTGGCTGAAGGAAGATTATTGGGCGATCTGGATCGGGCTTGCCACGGTCATTATCGCCTACCTTTTTTTTGCCAACGGCTCGAGCATCCGGTGGTTGGCGGTGACGCCGGCGAAGTGGTCGGACTTGTCGGCTCTCGGCGCGCATTTTCAGGCCAACTATCTTCGCTACATCGCGCAGTTTCTCGTCTTTCTCGTCGTGTTTACCTTCGCGCTGACCGCGCTCGGACATAAGGCACGCGACTTCGTCCCCTCGTTCACCATTCTTTATTTGCTGTCACTGGTGATCTTCGTGCTCGGCCAGTGGGACAAGGCCAACACTTACGGTTTCGAGCCGCCGCTCGTCGCGCTCGTTGTCGGCCTCATCCTGACAAACTTCGCCGGCTTGCCGCGCTGGCTGGACGCAGGCTTTCGCGTTGAGTTTTACGTCAAGATCGGCATCGTGCTGCTCGGCGCCACATTGCCCTTCACGTTGATCATATGGGCCGGACCGGTGGCGATCCTGCAGGCATCGATTGTCTCGATCGCGACGTTCGCGGTGATCTACTGGGTTGCCACGCGGCTCGGCCTCGATAAA
>DATNNI010000035.1:0-8013 GCA_035601915.1 Xanthobacteraceae bacterium | reverse complement strand
TACTTCGGCCATTCGGCGATCATCGGCTTCGACGGCCGGACGCTCGGCGAATGCGGCGAAGAGGACATGGGCATTCAATATGCCCAACTCTCGAAGTCGCTGATCCGCGATGCCCGGCGCAACATGCAAGCGCAAAATCATCTGTTCAAGCTGGTGCACCGCGGCTACACCGGCAAGATCAATTCCCGCGAGGACGTGCGCGGCGAAGCGATCTGTCCATACGATTTCTACAAGAAGTGGGTCACCGATCCGGAGGGCACGCGCACAATGGTCGAGGCGCTGACCCGGCCGACCGTCGGAACCGACGAGTGCCCGATCGAAGGCATCCCGAACCAGAAAACGGCGGCGCATCGCTGATCGCGTCCGGACGCCCTCTTGCTTTCCTGTCTTTGTTGCCTTCGGCAGCTTGGTGGGGGAGAAGAGGGTGTCCGCAGATCGCATAGGTTCGAAATCGGATGGAACTCGACGACTTCAGGATCGGCGAGGAGCCTTACTACCGCGCGATCGGCGAGGAGGTCCGCTTCTACAAGGCGGCCTATGCCGAGCGCATGCCGATCATGCTCAAGGGTCCGACCGGCTGCGGCAAGACCCGCTTCATCGAATACATGGCGTTTACGCTCGATCGCCCGCTGATCACGGTCGCGTGCCATGAGGACATGACCGCCTCGGACCTCGTCGGGCGCTACCTGCTCGACGCTCAGGGTACCGTCTGGCACGATGGTCCGCTGACCATCGCGGTGCGGCACGGCGCGATCTGCTATCTCGATGAAATCGTCGAAGCGCGTCAGGACACCACCGTCGTCATTCACCCGTTGACCGACGACCGCCGCGTTCTCCCGCTCGAGAAGCGCGGCGAGCTCGTTCGCGCGCATCCCGACTTTCAGCTCGTGATCTCGTATAATCCCGGCTATCAGAGCGTTCTCAAGGATCTCAAGGAGTCGACCAAACAACGCTTCGGCGCCATGGACTTTGCTTATCCGCCGGCGCCGATCGAAGCCGAGATCGTGGCGCATGAGGCCAAGATCGAACGCGCGATGGCGGACAAGCTGGTGGCAATCGGCGAGCGGTCGCGCAATCTCAAAGGCCACGGCCTCGACGAAGGCGCCTCGACCCGCATGCTCATTCAGGCCGGACGGCTGATCGCGCACGGCGTCGCCATAGAAGCCGCTTGCCAGATCGCACTGGTCCTGCCCATTACCGACGACGCCGACATTAGGGGCGCGCTGACAGCGGCGATTGCTGCGTCTATCTAAGGGTCAATGGCCACCAGCCTGTCCAAACAGCAACAGTCCCTGATCGCATCTCTTGCCGACCAGCCGGAGATTGCCGGCACGCTCGAACTGGTTTGGCGTCAGGCGCGGGCAAGTTTGCCGTCTTCAATGCTGGACGATTGGGTCGGCGCTTGCCGCAGCATCGCCGTGCGCGTCGGCAGCGACGCCGCGATCGCTTTTATCCGCAACTCGCCGTCGGTGGCGGCCGCCGCCGGCCCGCAAGCGGCGATGGCGCTCGCCGAGCTGACGCCGCAATTTGCCGCCCTCGCCGGCGACCACTCGGCGCTGGCGCTACTCGTCGCCGCGCCCGTTGCTGCGCGCCGGCTCGCGAGCCTGCAAAACTTCGCTGAATGGCTTCGCGTCATCAAGCGCATTGCCGAAGCGGCGCCGGAATCCGTGAGCCTGTTGCTCGACCGTTCCGGGCGCGTGCTCGACAGTCTCGATGTGCGCTCGTTCGAAACCTGGGCGCTGGGCGGCATTCGCGCCGCCGAGAACGATCCCGAGCAGCGGCTCAAATTCTTTGCGCTGCTCGATACCCGCTCACTGCACGCTCTGGAGCACGGCGCCGGCTCCATCGCGTTCACCGACGTCGAGCGCGAGCTCAAAGCCTTCGTCGCCGCACTGTGGCGGACGATTCCGCCGATCCGGGTGCTGCCGCCGGCGGGCTTCGACACGCCGCGGCGCACGTGCTTCGTTGACGGCGTAGTGCGCGTGCCGCAATCTTCACGCGGCGTCGATGGGGTCGGCGGCAAGGATCTGTTCCGCGCCAGCCTCGCTCACGTGCTCGCGCATTTTCAGTTCACTCCCGGCAAGCTCGCGGTCGGCAGTCTCAAGCCGGTGCAAATCGCGCTCGTGTCCTTGATCGAGGACGCCCGGGTCGAGCAGCTTGCCATCGGCCATTTTCCCGGATTGCGCCGCTTCTGGCTGCCGTTCCATTTAGCCGAGGCGAGCGGCGTGGTGACGGCGCCGGCGCTGATGGCGCGGCTCGCGCGCGCCCTGATCGACCCGGACTATTTCGATCCGCACGGCTGGGTGAACAAAGGCCGCGAAATGTTCTTGGCCGAGCGCGTGCGCTGGAGCGATCCGGCCATCAGCCGCAGCATTGGCGGTCTTCTCGGCAACGATCTCGGACAGATGCGCGCCCAGTTCAACCCGCGCACCTACGTGGTCGAGCCCGCCTACCGCGACGACAACCAGGGGCTCTGGGATCTTCCGTCAGCCGGCGCTGCGGCGAGCGAGGCGGTGTACGACGCAGTGCGTTTCGAACAATCCGAAACCGAGCCGGCGGATCGCGAACGCGAAGCGCAAGGCGAAGGTTCGGCGAACGCGGCGCAGCTCGTGCCGGAAGAGGCCGAGGTCGGCATTGCCGTCGCCCGCTATCCCGAGTGGGATTATCTGATCGGCCGCGATCGCAACGAGTGGACGACGGTTTCCGAATACAACCCGGCCGATGGCAATGCCGAGAAGATCGACGCCATCTTCGAACGCTATCCGGAGACCGCCTATCGCATCGATGCGCTGGTGCAAGCCGCCAAGGTGAGCCGGCCCACGCGGTTGCGGCGGCAGCGCGAGGGTGACCGGCTTGACCTCGAGGCGACCATCGGCGCGGCCATCGACCTGCGTGCCGGCCTGACGCCGAGCTCCGATATTTATGCCCGGCTAGAGCGGCGCTGGCGCGATCTTTCCGTACTCGTTTTGATCGACGCCTCGCAATCGACCAACGACATCGTCAAAGGGGCAGGGCGGCCAGTGCTCGAACTCGAGCGCGACGCAACCTCGCTTCTCGCCCACGCCATGGACGGCATGGGCGATCCGTTCGCCATCCACGCCTTCTGCTCCGATACTCGCGAGGACGTGCACTATTACCGGCTCAAGGATTTCGATACGCGCTGGGACACGCTGGCCAAGAGACGCCTCGCGGGTGTCCTCGGCAAATACTCGACGCGAATGGGGGCGGCGCTGCGGCATGCCGGGCGCGATCTCGCCGCCTGCCATTCCTACCGCAAGCTTCTGCTGCTGGTCAGCGACGGCGAGCCGTCCGACGTCGATATCGCCGACCGTCGCTATCTCGTCGAGGACGCCCGCCGTGCCGTGCTATCGCTGCGGCACCAGGGTATCGACTTGTTCTGCGTCGGCCTCGATGCCGGCGGCGATTCCTATCTCACCCGCATTTTCGGCCGATCAAACGTTATCCAGCTCGATCACATCGAACGGCTGCCGGAGAAGCTGCCGCTCGTCTATTTCCGGCTTGCCGGATAATATCGGTATCCCGTAGCCAGCATTCATTGTCCGCCATGGATCGTCCCGACTATCGGCCGTTCGTTCCCGCATCGAGCGAGAGCAGCATTGTCGGCGCAACGCCGCGCGCCCACGCGCAGGCGCGCGTGCAAATTCCCCGCGTCAAAGAATTGTTCGAGACTTGGGCGAAGCTCGGCGCGGAACCGTTCAAAGGGCTCACCACGGACGGCAAAGTTCAGCCCGGCCTGTTTTCGCTGCAAGCCGACAACGCCCCAGCTGCGGCGATGATCGAGGCTGTCCGCATTTTGCTGGCCGTTCTGTCGCCGGCGCAGCGACATGTCATGTGCTTTCCAGTCGACTCCCAAATGTGGCGGCACTGGCAGAACACCGAGCTTTACGTCGAGCATCATGGCCTGCGTCTCGATGAGGTAGACGATTCGATCAAGCAGACGGTCATGGCGGTGCTGCGCGCGTCGCTTAGCGGCAAAGGTTACCAAATCACGCGCGACGTCATGCGGCTCAATCAATTTCTCGGCGATCTCGTGGGCGGACCGGCGGTGTTGGGCGAATGGGCTTTTATCTTCTGCCTGTTCGGAACTCCTTCGGAATCAGAACCGTGGGGCTGGCAATTGTTCGGCCATCACCTGAGCCTCAATTGCTTTGTGCTTGGCCGCCAGATGGTGCTCACGCCGTGCTTTTTCGGCGCCGAGCCGAACTACGCGGACACCGGACCGTTCGCGGGCACGCATTTGTTCGAAGACGAGGAGCGCGCCGGCCTGGCGTTGATGCGCTCGTTTTCGCCGGAGCAGCAACGGCGCGCCATTGTCGCGCATTCCATGATGGGCGGCGACTTGCCGGACGGCCGGCGCCACTTCGCCGACAACCTGCATCTCGGCGGCGCCTATCAGGACAACCGCGTCGTGCCGTATGAAGGCTTGCTGGCCTCAAACCTGTCGGCGCGACAAAAGCGCGATTTGCTCGATCTGGTTGCCGCTTATGTGGCGCCGCTGCCGGAAGGTCCGCGCGCCGCGCGTCTTGCCGAAGTCGAACGCCATCTCGCCGAGACGCATTTTTGCTGGATCGGCGGTTTTGCCGCGCAGAGTCCGTTCTATTACCGCATTCAGAGCCCGCTGATTTTCATCGAATTCGATCACCACGCCGGCGTCTTTCTCACCAATGCGGAGCCGGCGAAGTTTCACGTGCACACCATTGTGCGCACGCCGAACGGCAACGATTACGGGATCGATCTATTGCGGCTGCACTACCGGCACGCGCCGCATCACCGGCACGAATGACGCCTCGGCGCCGCAGCATAGCGACTCGCCGGCGCCGCCGGGGCGAGCGCCCAACATCGGCGATTCCATCAGGTGGGCGTGAGCGGCGATTGCAGCCTTCGCCGATTGCTGCTTAGAAACCGCCGAGGGTCACTAAGAGGCGCCGAGGCGCGCGAGAAAGTTTGGGAGGCATTGAAGATGTACCGCGGTACCAAAGACATTGTGCTGCCGACGACAATCACTGGCTCGTTGCCGCGCCCGAGCTGGTACACCGAAAATCTCGGCACCCGGATGTTTCTCGACGCCATGGTCGGCCGCCGCTATCGCGAGCAATATATCGATACGCTTAGCTGCTACTTGCGCGACCAGGAGCTCGCCGGGCTCGATATCCTGACCGACGGCGATTGCCGCTTCGACGACGATGTCGGCGGTCAAAGCTGGACCAGCTATCCGCCGCATCACATGAGCGGCTACGAGCGCGGCGATCCGCGGCCGACACCCGCCGGGCGCGGCGGCTTATGGTTTCCGCGCGGCCATATCCTGCACGATTATCTGGAATCCCGCGTCATGCCGGTCATCATCGGGCCGGTCGGCCGCGGCGATCTGCAATACACCGCGCTGTGGAAGGCGGCGCAGCGGCTCACCACGCGGCCGGTGAAATTCGGCGCGGTGTCGGCGGAGATCGTCGCGTTTGCTTCGCAGGACAAATACTACAAGAGCGTGCCGGACCGGATGCTGGCGGTCGCCGACGCCTTCAACCAGGAATATCACGAGCTTGCCGATGCCGGTTGTCCGGTGATCCAGATCGAGGAGCCGCAGATTCACTTGGCCGCCGCCCGCGGCATTCAGGACAAGGTGATCACGCCGGAACTGCTGGTCGAAGTGTTCAACCGCACGGTAAAAGGCTTGCGCGCCAAGACGGAAGTGTGGGCGCATTCGTGCTGGGGCAATCCGTCTCAACAGCGCATGTTCGCCAAGGTGCAGAGCTACAAGCCGTCGCTGGAAACCTACACCAAGGTCGATGCCGACGTGATCACCTTCGAGTCGACAAGCTCCGGCGGCATGGACATCGAGGCCATCGGCAACACCATCAAGAACACGAAGATCGCCATCGGCGTGATTGACCATCACACGCTGCAAGTGGAAACGCCCGACGAGGTGGCGGCGCAAATTCGCGCCGCGCTCAAATACATTCCGGCCGAGCGTCTGGTGATTTCATCGGATTGCGGCATGGGCCGCGAAGGCATGAGCCGGCGCCACGCCTTTTACAAGATGGTGTCCTTGGTGCTCGGCACCAACATGGTGCGCAAGGAATTGGGCGTTCCGGAAGCCGAATGCCTGGCCGCCGATGAGCGCTATTCGCTGGTGGTGCCGGCGAAGTAAGCGAGGGCGTGAACCTATAAATTCAGCGGTAGGCGGAGGTCCGCTTTATTGCGCGTAACGGACTCAATTCGGACGGCGCGCCATGTCCAAAAAGTGCCATCAGCGGACTCGTGTACTGCCTTCCCTGGGGTTCCTCTTGGGCTCTGCGACCGCTCCCTTTGAAGCCCGCTTGCTCCTAATTTCACAATCAAGGTTTGTGCGATTCGGATTCGCAGCTCGCCCCAAAATAGCAGCAAAAAAATAGTAGACGAACTCGCGCCTGAACCTGCGATAATTCACGGTTGGCATACCCATTTTGGAACGATTGCATTCGGATGCGCTTTTCTCGAAAAGGGCCTGATGTCGCGATTAAGAACATCGTTAGTCTGAACGGGTGTGCACTTTGGGGACTAAACGGTCGATATGGCGCCGTATGAAGTTATAGCAGGAGCACGCCTCATTTTTGAGGCCCTTCTTATCAAGCAATTCAATTCGTCCACGATGAGTATGGATTAATCCGGCCGTTTCAAATTTTGCCGCAACGAGAGAAATTGTTCCTCGATGCACCCCGAGCATTTTGCCTAAAAACTCGCGAGTGAACGGGATAGTATCGTCTTCAATCTTGTCGCTCGTTTGCAAAAGCCAACGGCTCATGCGGTTCGAAATATCATGCAAGGCGTTGCAAGCTGCGGTTTGTTCGATCTGGCCGAGCTGAAGTTCGGAACAGCGGATGATCATGTCTCGAATGCGCTGGCTTTGTGCCGAGGCGGTTCGAAATCGGGAGGCTGGAATACAAAGTGATGTGCCGGAGACTTGGACCAGCGCGCTTACAGAGCCAATGCGGGATCCCAAGCCGGCAGTTACTCCAACCGCGCCCTCGGAGCCAATCGTCCCAACTTCGACAGAGCGATCCTCCGGCATTTCCACAATGAGTGAAACCATCCCGGATTGTGGAAAATAAACCGCGTCGACCCGCTCGCCGCGTTCTTCCAGAATTTGGCCCTGCTTGATTGGGACCTCCCGAAGAAAGCCACTCAAAAGAAAAAAGTCATTGGCTTTTAGTGAGGCTAGTAGTCTGTTTCGATTTTGGCGAGCCACTCGGCCATCCACTTCCTCAATTAGCTGCGCATCTTGCGATGCGCTGACCTGCCACTGAATTTTCATCCAGCGGCGGTTAGAGCCTCGGCCAATGTTACGCCCTTGGGCGCGGTGAGTGTGCCGGCATAAGCCGCCGGCGTTTTATATCCGAGCGAGGAGTGTGGCCTCGCGGTGTTGTAATCAATGACCCAGGCGCCGATGAGCTGGCGGACCTGGTTGAGATCGATGAACAAGCTCTCATTGAGAAGCTCGTCGCGCATCCGGCCGTTGAAGGACTCGATGTAGCCGTTCTGCATCGGCCTGCCCGGTGCGATATAATGCCAATCGACGCCATGATCCTTTGCCCAGCCCAGCATCGCGTTCGAGGTGAACTCGGTGCCATTGTCGGAAACGACCATCTTCGGCTTACCGCGCGTGCCGATGAGCATTGTCAACTCGCGTGCAACCCGTTTGCCCGAGATCGAGGTGTCGGGGATTGCTGCCAGACATTCGCGTGTGACGTCATCGACAATGTTGAGGATGCGGAAGCGCCGGCCCTGGGCGAGCTGGTCATGGACAAAGTCGAGCGACCAGCGCGCGTTGACCTTGGCTTCGATCAGGATCGGCGTGCGTGTTCCGGTCGCCTTCCGCCGAGCCTTGCGCCTGCGAACGGTCAACCCTTCCTCGCGGTAGAGCCGATAGATGCGATTGATACCTGACGGCTCGCCCTGTTCCCGCAGCAAGATGAACAGCCGACGGTAGCCGAACCGGCGGCGCTGGTTGGCGAGATC
>DATNNI010000034.1:0-12335 GCA_035601915.1 Xanthobacteraceae bacterium | reverse complement strand
TGCGCGCAAAGCCGATGCGGCGGGAGATGCCGCCGCCTGTGCGAAGGCGATCGAAGAAGCCAAACTGATCTACGGCTTGGAGTAGCGGCTGGGCGCTTTCAAGCGGCGTGAGGGCTGTGGACGATGAGGGGCGACGCTAATACGCCTGTTCCTCGTACAGTGGCGCGACCGAGCGATTCCAAGACCCGTGGAATTTTTCCAGTAGATCCTCTGCGGGCGTGGTGCCGCGTGCGAGGCGGTCTTGCAGAGGCTCCAGGTAAAGCGTTTCGTCGTGGCCCGCGGCGTCAAGGCGTTTGCGCCGTGCCAAGCCTGCATAGGCAAGGCGCAATGCGTCGTTCGCAATTTCGAGGACCGTGCGGTCACGCACCAGCGTGGCGAGGCCTGCTTTCGGCACCTCGTCGCGAAGCTTTTGCCGGTCCTCGGCAGTCCAACCTTTGACCAGGTCCCAGGCGGCATCGAGGCTCGCATCGTCGTAAAGAATGCCGGCCCAAAACGCCGGCAGCGCCAGCAAACTCGCCAGCGGTCCCGAATCGGCGCCGCGCATTTCCAAATAACGCTTGAGCCGTACTTCCGGGAACGTCGTGCTGAGATGGTTGGACCAATCGGAAATCGTCGCGCTCGCGCCGGGCATTCCCGGAAGCTTTCGAGCAATCAGGTCGCGGAACGATTGGCCGGCGACATCGACGTATTCGTCTCCGTGTTTGACGAAATACATCGGCACGTCGAGGGCATAGTCGACCCAGCGTTCGAAGCCCATGCCGTCCTCGAAAGCCCACGGCAGCATTCCGGTGCGGTCGGCGTCGGTATGGCGCCAAATTTCCGCGCGGAATGACAGAAAGCCGTTGGGCTTGCCGTCGGTGAATGGCGAGTTGGCGAATAACGCTGTCGCTACCGGCTGCAGCGCGATCGACACGCGCAGCTTCTTGACCATGTCCGCTTCGGAGGAGAAATCGAGATTGGTCTGTACCGTGCAGGTCCGATACATCATGTCGAGGCCGAGCGTGCCGACCTTCGGCATGTACGCCGTCATGATCCGGTAACGGCCCTTTGGCATTTTTGGAATTTCGGCAAGCGTCCAGTTCGGCGTCATGCCGATGCCAAGAAAGCCGATATGCAGCGGCTTTGCCACCTCGCGAACCTGCGCCAGATGCGCCATCAGTTCGCTCGAGGTCTGATGGACCGTTTCGACCTGCGCGCCGGACAACTCGAACTGGCCGCCGGGTTCGAGCGATATGGCGCCGCCGCCGGTCACGTCGGAGAGCCCGATGATATGCTCGCCCTCCATGATTGGCTGCCAACCAAGCAAGTGCTGCATGCCTTCGAGCAGCGCACGAATCCCGCGACGTCCCTCGTAGGGCATCGGCCGATGGCCCTCGAGCGTGAACACGAATTTCTCGTGCTCGGTGCCGATCCGAAAGGCCGGCTTCGGTCTCGCGCCTTGGGCCAGCCAATCGACGAGCTCGTCGCGCCGCTCGATCGGCTTCAGGTCGACTTGGTCACGCGCCATGGAATCGCGGGGGAATTGGTCGCCGCATTAATCACGCAAAGCGGTTACGCCGCTGCCTTGCGCCTTTCCGGTGGGAAGCGGCCATAGAAGGTTTCGCCGGTACTTGCCAGGTCGCGCAATAGCCTGCCGGGTTTGAACCGAGAGCCGTAACGCTTGGCGAGCTCTTTGCACAGCTCGACGAAGGCCTTGGTGCCCATGCCGTCGATATAGGAGATGGTGCCTCCGGTGAAGGGCGCGTAGCCGAAGCCGAGAATCGAGCCGACGTCAGCTTCGCGCATGTCAGTGACGACACCTTCCTCGACGCAACGAGCCGCTTCGAGTGCTTGTATCGCGAGCAAACGAGTCTTCAGTTCTTCGACGTCCAGCGAATCGGGATCAAGCTTGGTCGTTTGCAACTCCGCAAGGCCTGGCCATAGCCGCTTCGGCCCGCTTTGCGGATAGTCGTAAAAGCCCTTGCCGTTCTTGCGTCCATAACGGCCGCGTTTTTCAACCATCTCTTCCAACAAAGCCTTTTGCCGGACGTCGATCGCCTCCGGCCCTAGATCGGCTTCGGTGGCCTTGAGAATCTTCCAGGCGAGATCGACGGCCACCTCGTCGTTAAGCGAGAGCGGGCCGACCGGCATTCCGGCCATTCGCCCGACATTCTCGATCATGGCCGCGGGAACCCCTTCGGCCAGCATCAAGTGACCCTCGCGGATATAGGTGCCGACCACCCGCGACGTGTAGAAACCGCGCGAATCGTTGACCACAATCGGGGTCTTGCGAATGGCACGCACGTAATCGAGCGCCGCCGCCAGCGCGGCGTCTCCGGTTTTTTTCCCGAGAATGACTTCGACCAGCATCATCCGGTCGACCGGTGAGAAGAAGTGAATGCCGACAAAGCGCCCTGGATCCTTGAAGTTTTTCGCCAGCGAGCTGATCGGCAACGTCGACGTGTTGGAACCGAACACCGTTTGTTTTCCGATCGCCGCTTGTGCCTTGGCGATCACTTCCTCCTTGACCGCGCGGTCTTCGAACACCGCCTCGATAATGAGATCGCAATCGGCAAGCGCCGCGTAGTCCGGTGTCGCGGTTATGTGGGCGAGCAGCGCGTCGCGATCGGTGCTGGTGGCGCGGCCGCGATTGATCTGATCCGAAATCAGCTTTTGCGAATGCGCCTTGCCCTTGTCGGCCGCCTCTTGGTCGCGGTCGATCAGCACAACATCGATGCCGGCTTGAGCGCTCACATAGGCTATCCCCGCACCCATGAAGCCTGCGCCCAGAACGCCAATCTTCTTGATCGGTTTCGGCGGCACTTCCGCCGGACGGCGAGCGCCCTTGTTGAGCTCCTGCATGGAGACGAACAGCGAGCGAATCATCGCGGCGGCTTCGGGCGAGCGCAGAATCTTCGCGAAGTAACGCGATTCCACGCGCAACGCCTGATCCATCGGCAGTTGCAGTCCCTCATAGACGACCTGCAGGATGGCGCGAGCCGCGGGATAATTGTCGTACGTTTCCCGCCGGTACAGCGCATTCGCCGGCGGAAACACCATCATGCCGGCCTTCGAATAGACCGGGCCGCCCGGCAATTTGAAGCCATCGACGTCCCAAGGCGCTTTTGCCGTGCCACCCGCCTTGATCCAGTCCTTGGCCTTTTGCGTCAGTTCGGCGGCGGGTACGACCTCGTCGACGAGCTTCATTGCCTTGGCCCGGTTTAACCGAAGCTGATCGCCCTTGAGCAGGAACTGCAAAGCATCAGCCGGCGGCATCATGCGTGCAATGCGTTGTGTGCCACCGCCGCCGGGAAAGAGACCGACTTTGATTTCCGGCAGGCCGAGGCGGGTCTTTTCGTTCTCGGAGGCAATGCGGTGATGGCAGGCGAGCGCAAGCTCGAAGCCGCCGCCCATGGCGGTGCCGTTGATCGCGGCGACCCAGGGCTTGCCGGAGGTTTCCATCCGCCGCGCGATCACCGAGAGCTTACGGCCTTCCTCGAACAGGCGCATGTTTGCCGCTTCTTCGCCTTGAGACTTGAGAAGATCGGTGAAGGTGCGGCTTTGTGTTTCCAGCATGGCAAGATCGGCGCCGGCACAAAATGCGTCCTTGCCGGAGGTCAAAACCGCGCCTTTTATCCCGGTTTCGTTTGCGACGCGTTCGACGATGGCGGTGAGTTCCTCCATGAGCTTGGCGTCGATCACGTTCATCGAGCGCCCCGGCATGTTCCAGGTCACAAGCGCAATTCCGTCGGCGTCGACATCGAAGGTGAAATTCTGAAAAGTCATTCGCGTCTCCCGTCACGTCCTTTTACGCCTCGCCCCGCCGGGGGAGGGAGAATTTATTTCGGATAAGGCTTGCCGTCCTTGTGCGTATAACCACCGCCTGTTTCCTCGCGCACGGCGACGAGATCCACGTCTGGATATTCGGCGCGCTCGTGCTTGGAACGCGTGCCGATTTCCAGAAAGATCGCGTCGCGGTTTGATTTGTTGACGAGATGATGCCCGTTTTTGACGCCGGCTTTAAACCCTGCGGCATCGCCCGCGGTTAGCAGCGTCTCGCCCTCGTCTTCGATCAGCGTCAACTCACCATCGAGGATGTAGACGAGCTCATCTTCCCGGTGATGCCAATGGCGCAGCGCCGACGCCGCGCCGGGCTGGAGCGTCGTCAGATTGACGCCGAACTGATCAAGGCCTGCTGCATTGCCCAATCGTTTGCGCGAACGGCCGGCCACAGCGCGACTGAACGGCTCCGGATAGGTCGAGCGGCTGTCGACCGGCAATTTCGCAATGTCGATCTTCGGCATGCGCCCCGCCCCTTACGGACAATTCCCGCTCCCCGCCATCCTGCGAAGGCAGGGGAATGAGAACTAAAGCCGTTCGATGATCGTAGCCGTGCCCATGCCGGCGCCGATGCATAGCGTGACCAACGCGGTCGATAAGTTGCGCCGTTCTAGTTCATCCAGCACGGTACCGAGGATCATGGCGCCGGTGGCGCCGAGCGGATGACCCATGGCAATGGCACCGCCGTTCACGTTGATCTTTTCCGGATTGATGTCGAAGGCCTGGATAAAGCGCAAGACGACCGAAGCGAACGCCTCGTTGAGTTCGAACAGGTCGATGTCATCAAGAGTCATGCCGGATTTTTTCAGCACTTTCTTGGTCACGTCGACCGGACCGGTGAGCATGATTGCCGGTTCCGACCCAACATTGGCGAAAGCCCGTACACGGGCGCGCGGTTTAAGGCCGGCCTTCTTGCCGGCTTTGCTGTTGCCAAGAAGCACGGCGGCGGCACCGTCGACAATGCCGGACGAGTTGCCGGCATGGTGGACGTGATTGACGAATTCGATTTCAGGATGCTTCTGAATAGCGACGGCATCGAAGCCGCCCATTTCTCCCATCTGCACGAACGAAGGTTTGAGCGATCCGAGCGACTGCATGGTCGTGTCCGGCCGCATGTGCTCGTCCTTGTCGAGGATGGTGAGGCCGTTGACGTCTTTTATTTTTATGACCGAACGGTTGAAACGGCCGTCGCCCCAGGCCTTTGCCGCGCGTTTCTGACTCTCGACCGCGTAGGCGTCGACGTCGTCGCGCGAGAAGCCGTATTTGGTGGCAATGAGATCGGCGGAAATTCCCTGGGGCATGAAATATTCGACGACGGCGCTGCTGGGGTCGACGGCCCACGCGCCGCCGGACGCGCCAATGCCGACGCGGCTCATCGACTCGACACCGCCGCCGATGGCCATGTCTTGCTGCCCCGACATGATCTGCGCGGCAGCGAAATTGACGGCATCGAGGCCGGAGGCGCAAAAGCGGTTGATCTGCACGCCGGCGACGGTTTCGCCGTAGCCGGCATGAAGCGCGGCGATGCGCGCGATGTCGCCGCCGGCTTCACCGACCGGGTCGACAACGCCCATGACGACGTCGTCAACCAGGGTCGGATCGAGTACGTTGCGCTCTTTGATGGCGCCGAGCGCCTGGCTCGCGAGATTAAGTGCGGTCACTTCGTGCAGTGACCCGTCAACCTTGCCGCGGCCGCGCGGTGTTCGTACGTGGTCGTAAATCAGTGCGTCGGGCATGGTTCCCTCCTGGCAGGCGGGCGCGTCGTGATCGGTTCTTGGGGCCCGGCCCTTCATATAGTCCAAGTCCCGCAGAAATGCAGCCTGACGCTCGCTGACGAATCCGGCAGGAATGCAGACGGACGCGAATAGGTGCGTTCGGCGCTAGAACGCCTCCGCCGGCAACGCCATCGTCGAGGCGGCACCGGCCTTGATGCGCGCCAGATGTGTCGTTGCCGCCGGCAGCATTCGCTCCGCGAAAAAGCGGCCGGTAGCAAGCTTCGCCGCCATCCGTTCGCTTGAGCCGTTTCCTCCTTCGGCGATTTTGGTTTTCGCCGTCTCGGCGATCAGGCACCACATGTAACCGAGCGCGACCAGGCCGAACAGATGCATGTAGTCGGTCGAGCCCGCGCCGGCATTTTCGGGATTGCCGAGCGCGTTTTGCACGAACCACATGGTCGCCTGCTGCAACTCGCCTAGTGCCCGCGCGAGCGGTTTGACGTAAGGCGCAAGCTCGGCATCGCCGCCGTGATCTTTGATATAAGCCGATACTTCGGCAAAGAAGGCCTGCAAGGCGCGGCCGCCGTCGCGCGGCAGCTTGCGGCCGACGAGATCCAACGCCTGGATGCCGTTGGCGCCCTCGTAAATCATGGCGATGCGGGAATCGCGCACGAATTGCTCCATGCCATGCTCGGCGATGTAGCCATGACCGCCGAAGACCTGTTGCGCCAGCACCGTGTTGGCGAAGCCTTGGTCGGTGAGCACGCCTTTAATGACCGGCGTCATCAGTCCCATGTGATCGTCGGCCGCCTGGCGCTCTTTGGCATCGCCGGACCGATGCGCGACGTCGCTGCGCAGCGAGGTCCATAATACCAATGCGCGCGCAGCCTCGTTGAAGGCCCGCATGGTCATCAGCATGCGCCGCACGTCAGGCTGCACGATGATCGGATCGGCGGGCTTGTCCTTGAACTTCGGGCCGGTCAGCGCGCGGCCGGCGAGCCGCTCCTTCGCATACGCGGCGGCGTTCTGATAGGCGACCTCGGATAGCGCCAGCCCTTGCACGCCGACGCCAAGCCGCGCTTCGTTCATCATCACGAACATGGCGTTGAGGCCGCGGTTCGGCTCGGCGACGAGCCAGCCGGTGGCGCCGTCATAATTCATCACGCAGGTGGAGTTGCCGTGAATGCCCATTTTCTCTTCGATCGACCCGCACGAGAGCGCATTGCGGGCGCCGAGCGCGCCATCTTTGCCGGCGAGGAATTTGGGAACGATGAAGAGCGATATTCCCTTGGTTCCTTCCGGCGCCCCTTCAATGCGCGCGAGCACGAGGTGGACGATGTTTTCCGCAAGATCATGCTCGCCGGCGGAAATAAATATCTTGGTGCCGGTGATTTTGTAGCTTCCGTCGGGCTGGACCGCGGCGCGGCTGCGCACAAGCCCAAGATCGGTTCCGCATTGCGGCTCGGTCAAGTTCATCGTGCCGGTCCATTGACCGCTGATGAGTTTGGGCAGGTACAGTGCTTTCTGCTCGGGCGTCCCATGAACGGCGATCGCCGCGGCCGCTCCCTGGGTGAGTCCCGGATACATGGCGAAAGCCATGTTCGCCGAGCAAAGAAATTCGCCGATCGACTGAGTCAGCACCATCGGCAGGCCCTGACCGCCGAAGTCTTCCGGCGCTGATGCGCCGATCCAGCCGCCGTCTATCAGCCGCTTGTAAGCGTCTTTAAATCCGGTTGGTGTGGTGACGCTTCCGTCTTCATGGCGGTGGCAACCTTCCTTGTCGCCGATGCGGTTGAGTGGAGTCAGTACGTCTTCGCAGAACTTCGCGGCTTCGCCGAGCACGGCTTCCAGGAGATCCGGCGCGGCGTCGGCGAACCCGGGCAAATTGTTGTAGCGCTCGATGTGAAAGACGTCGTTCAACAGAAACATGACGTCGTCGACAGGAGCCTTGTAGGTCGCCATGAACGCGTGTCCTCCCCGGACGCAACCGGCCCGGCTTAAGACTTAAAGGGTATAATGTTGCGGCTTTGCGTCAACGGTCGGTAGAGCCGCGGATAGGTGAATGCCGGCAAGCGAGCCTGATGGGTGAATCCTATCTGCCCTCGACCAAGAGGTTACTACAAAGTTAACGGGGGCCCCCGCTGGCCCTCCGAGTAAGCCCTTTGGTGAACGAGCGGTGACCGCCCCGCGTGCGTTCTTAACCGGTTATTTACCGTAATCCTGAAAAGTCCCATTT
Organism: Xanthobacteraceae bacterium; assembly: GCA_035601915.1. Lineage (GTDB taxonomy): Bacteria > Pseudomonadota > Alphaproteobacteria > Rhizobiales > Xanthobacteraceae > BOG-931. The sequence continues at coordinate 4,565 of DATNNI010000034.1, read as the reverse complement.
CAGAACAGTAAGGCGTCAGTTCCGCATTGCTGTTCCGCGAGCTTCGGCTTGCATCAGGGGGCACATCCAATTTCTCAGGCATCAATTTGGGCGTGAGCATGAAATCGGGCGGTCCATGGAATCTCAGAGGTCTCCGGCCAGAAGCCCGCGCGGCCGCCCGCGACGCCGCGCGCCGCTCCGGGATGTCCGTCGGCGAATGGCTGAACTCAGTGATTCGCCCCGCCGAGGAGCGCGAGGCCGACTCTCGACGTTCCGCCCGGCCCGATCGTCCCACAGGGCGGGACGAGCGTGGATATGAGCGTAATCACGCTCAGGAATGGGACCGCCATTCCGGCCGGCCGGCGCCCGATCGCCCAGAGCCGCTTGGCTCGTCCTTTTCGAAGCCCCAGGAATCGTGGGAGCGCGGCTTCGGCGATAAGGACGTAAGCCGCCGGCGTGATTCGCAGACTTCGCGGCGACGCCCATTGGAAGCGCCGAAGGAGCACAGCACAGAGGGCTTCAGAGACGGCGCGGAGCGTGACCGCGAGCAATATTACGATCGGCCGAACTCGCCGCGGGAGGGGGCGCGAAATGAACCGCGACGAGCGGACGTCCGTGAAGATCACCGCGACCTGGAACGAAGCCGGTTGCGAACCGACCCCTCCCGAGAGGAGGGGCAGCGATGGATTGAAGAATCAGGCGCCGCCGAGCGGGAGCTGCCGCGCGAGCGCTACCGTGATCCGCTAACTCGACCCGACCCGGCGCGAAAGAGAGCGCGGGATGACGATTGGCACGAGACATCTCAAGGTCACAGACCGGATCGCGACGACGAACGCTACCGCGAAGCGCCCGGTCCATTCAGCGGGCGCAATGAGGACGAATCCCGGCGAGACGAGTCTTGGCGAGCAGAGTCCCGGCAAGCAGATTCCTGGCAAGAACAATCTTGGCGGGACGAGTTTTCCGATGACGTTCGCGAAAACAGTCGCCGGCGCGAAAAAAGCCGGAGCCTCCCCAGTCGAGAGCCGGGCGCGGATCGATTCGAGGACTTGAACCTCAACGAAGATGCTCACTATCGCGGAGGCGACCGCGACCCTCCTAGACTGGCTCCAGAACGTGAGCCGCGGGAGTCGTGGCAAGGCTTTTCCGAGGAAGAGACAGATCGCTATTCAGGCCGTCGGTCGCGCGACGATGACGGCGAGAGCGAAGACGCTGAACGTTCGAATTTCGACCACCAAGCGGATCGTGCGCGGCGTCGCCGGCCGTTAATTGAGCCGGAAGAACCCTTTGAAACCCTTCCGCGTGAAGGTCGCGGCTCTACGCCAGGCCGCTATCCTTCCGCGCCGGACTATCGGCTTGAAGCGGAGCGAAACGAAACGGATGCATTAAACGCGCGCCGGGCGAAGGCCGGGCGCAGTTTGCGTGGCCGGCAGTCGGCGGATCAATGGGAGGAGCGTTTCCCGAGCGAGCGCGATGAGCCCATGCCCTCCCGCAGCGGCTCACAGGTGGGCGGCGGCGATTCAGAAAGTCTTCCGCCGCGACGCATGCGTTTCGGCAATCGCGAGGAACATCGTCAAGGCAGCGATACCAGGCGGCAACGCCAAGGCGGCTCGGACGACGAACAGTGGCCACCTGAACACGAGACATCCCAAGACGAGAGCACTGGCATGGGCGGGCCCTATCGCGATCTAAGCGCCGCAGCACGAACGCCGGCTTCTCCAAGCCGCGGACGGCAGCGCGACGACAGCTTTCCTGCGGCAGACGCCGAAGACGTTCGGGATGCCGCGGTCGACAAAGCAATTGCCGAAATTACAGTGCGCCAGCGCGCGCTCGAGGAAGCGAGGGCTGCCGAAATGGCCGCGCGACTGCGCCGCGCGGAAGTTCGCGCCGCGCAGCAGCAGGTGCAGAACAGCATCTCCGCTGAAGAACGGCCCGTTTCGGTGCAGCAGGCCAGCGCGTCTGATGTCGCCGCCAATTGGCCCCTGCCGCCGGTCTCCCCAGAAACGGCGGCGCAATGGACGCCCGCGCCGGCTCCCCGTCCCTCGGCCGAATTTAAACCAGAACCGCGGCCGTTCGATCAGCCAGCGGAAGCAGCGGTCGCTCCTTCTGCGCCGCCGCGCGCGGAGAATACATTCGCGCCCGCACAGCACAAAGCGGCCGACGATCGGTTGGTCGCCGAGATCACGGCCAGAATGCGGGCGCTGGATAACCCGGCTGCCACCGACAAAAAACCCGAACGCCAAACGGGAGTCGGCGAGTCCGTATCGCAACGGTCGCTCGTCGACGATGGGGCGGCCGATATTCTGGCAGAAAAAATCGGACGCGATAGCGCTGGCGAAGGCACGTTCAGTCTTGAACCGGCACTGCCCGATTCGTCATACCAACGCAGTTCGGCCGGCGGTGACGAAGCCCGGAAAAACTGGTCGGCGCCAGGGTTGGATATTGCCGGCCTCGAACGCCAGCTGCGCCATCTCAACGCCCGAATTGACGCGCTGCGACCGACCGGCGATCTCAACACCGCGATTGATGGGCTGCGCCGCGAGCTTTCCGACATGGGCCGAGCGTTCACCGAAGCCCTGCCGCGGCGGGCATTGGAATCGCTCGAGCTTGAAATCAAGACCCTGGGGCGCCGGCTCGATCATGGTCGCCAGAGTGGAGGCGATTCGGCCGCGCTTGCCGAAATCGAACGTGGATTGGCGGAAGTCCGCGCGGGCTTACGTGGCCTCACGCCGGCCGAAGAATTGGTCGGGTTTGGCGACGCCCTGGCGGTGCTGACCCAAAAAGTCGATGCGATTGTCGGCAGGAACGATACCGCGGCTATCGCGCAGCTGCAGAGCACGATCGGAGATTTGCGCCTAGCGGTTTCGCGGGTTGCCTCCGACGACGCTTTGAACACGGTTGCCGACGAAGTGCGGCTGCTTTCGGCGAAGATCGACAGCTTCGCCAAAGATGGGCCGGCGGCGTTCGATCAGCTTCACACCGCAATGGTGGATTTGCGCCACGCGGTGTCGGGGGTTGCTTCCGACGATGCCTTGAGCACGGTCGCGGACGAAGTGCGGCTGCTTTCGGCAAAGGTCGATAGCGTCGGCGATATCGCCAAAGGCGATCCGGCGGCGATGGAACAACTTCACATCGCGATCAGCAATTTGCGCCACGCTGTTTCGCGTGTCGCTTCCGACGACGCGGTGAGCAGGCTTGGCGAAGAGATCCACTTGCTTTCGGCGAGAATGGACGATCTTGCCCATAACGCCGCCGACAATCGAACACTCCTGCAGATCGAAAGTCGCATCGATTCGCTGACGACCGCGATCCATGCTTCGACGAAGAACGGCCAGGCGGTGCCTCGCGAACTCGAGAAGCTGTTGTCCGCGCTCATTGACAAGCTGGAGTTGTCGCAGCTCACGCAAACCGATCACACCGCGCTGACGCACCTCGAAGATCGCATCGCCATGCTAATGCAGCGCCTCGATGCGTCCGACGCGCGTTTGGGATTGCTCGAAGGCGTGGAACGCGGATTGGCTGATCTCCTCGTTTACATCAAGCAATTGCGCGCCGGTGGCGTGAGCGTGGATTCCGCGTCGGGGAAAATTGTCCCGGGCAACGCAATCGAATACCAATTCGCGGAAATCAAAGACGGCGAACGCCGCAACCAAGATTCGATAGAGGCGGTCCAGGGTACGGTTGAGCATGTCGTCGATCGCCTCGCGCGCATTGAAAGCGATATGCGCGTCCACCGTAGCTGGAGCGATTCGGAAGAGCCGTCAGGCACGGAAGCACCGGAACTCGTGCCCTCCTTGTCGCCGGCTCAAGAACCAGAGGTACCGACTGAGGCGGATAAGGCCGCAGCGTTCGAGCCCGCCGCCAATCGGCGCGGCATTGCTCGCACGCCGATCGATCCCAATCTGCCCCCCGACCACCCGCTCGAGCCAGGCTCGGCACCGGGACGCCGGCCGATGACACCCACCGAGCGACTTGCGGCACTGGATTCAGCATCGCCGGCCAAACCCCCGGTCATTCCCGATCCTTCCGGCGGCAAGGCGGATTTCATTGCAGCCGCGCGCCGCGCCGCTCAAGCCGCTGCGTCCGCATCGCCGAACGACAAATCCATCGCATCGCCCGGCGCTGCTACCCCACCCGGCTCAAAGAAACTTTCGGATCGGCTGCGTACCTTGTTTGTCGCTGCTGCCGTCGTAGCCATTGTCGTCGGTGGTTTCCGGGTCGTGTCACAGATGCTCGACCACGGCAGTCCGCCGCCCGAAGCGCAGACTACAGTGCCGCGTGTCTTGACGGAGCCGACGCCGGGCTCGCCCATGCCGCTGACGCCATCGGAGCCGGCGAAGCAACCGGGGGCGTCCGGGCGATCGTCGGATGCAAATACAACGAACATGCCGAAGACGGTTGCGGCTTCGGGTGCCGATGCGGAGCAGAATCCTGCGTCGGCTCCGGCAGTTCGGCAGACGCTTTTGAACCCGCCCGGCAACTTCGCCATTAACTCCGGAACACTTCCGGATATCGTCGACGGCACCAGCAAAAATGCGTCGGGAGTTTTGTCGGGCTCCGATGTGACCGGCTCGCTGCCGCCTGCGCCC
>DATNNI010000033.1:0-2920 GCA_035601915.1 Xanthobacteraceae bacterium | reverse complement strand
CCGCCTCGCGCGTGTTGCCCTATTACATCCAGGCGATCCTGCCGCGCGCGTTGCGGGGCGACAATGTGCTCGTCGCCGCCCACGGCAATTCGCTGCGCGCGCTGATCATGGTGCTCGAACGCTTGTCGCCGGAACAGATTGTCGCGCGCGAGATCGCGACCGGTGTGCCGCTGATCTACCGCCTCAATGCCGATTCCACGGTGGCGGAGAAGAAGGATCTGGCCGGGTAGGCCGTTGTCGTCATTGCGAGGAGCAAAGCGACGAAGCAATCTAATATCGCAGTGCTGGATTGCTTCGCTTCGCTCGCAATGACGAGAGAGCAAAATGCGGCAGCCCGCAGTTTATATGATGGCCAACCGCCGGGACGGTACGTTGTACGTTGGCGTAACATCAAATCTACCGCAACGCGCGTGGCTGCATCGTACTGGCGCAATCGCTGGTTTCACCAAGCGCTATCGCTGCAAGATTCTCGTTTGGTATGAGTTGCACGCTACTATGCCGAACGCCATTGCTCGGGAAAAGCAACTCAAAGGCGGATCACGACAGAAGAAGATAGCGCTGATCGAACAACTAAACTCGAGCTGGAACGATTTGTTTGACGGGCTTACTTGACTCGTCATTGCGAGGAGCGAAGTGACGAAGCAATCTAATATCGCAGTGCTGGATTGCTTCGCTTCGCTCGCAATGACGAAATTGTATTACCCCGCCGCGCCGACCCGTCCCGCTTCCCAGCCGAGCATGGCGTGCTTGCGGGTGATGCCCCAGTGATAGCCGGTCAGCGCGCCGGATTTTCCGATGACGCGATGGCAGGGCACGACGAACGAAATCGGATTCTTGCCGACCGCGGCGCCGACCGCGCGGGCCGCCTTCGGCGCGCAGATTGTGCTGGCGATGTTGGAATAGGTCGCGACGCGGCCCATCGGAATTTTCAGCAGCGTTTCCCACACCCGCACTTCCCAGTCGGTGCCGATCAGCACGACGCGGAGCGGCCGGTCCTGCTGCCATTCGCCCGGATCGAAAATGCGCCGCGCAATCGAGGCGGTGCGCGCGTCGTCGGCGACGTATTGCGCTTTCGGCCAGCGCTGCTTCATGTCGGCGAGCGCGGCGGCTTCTTCCCCCCCGTCGGCGAAAGCAAGACCGGCGAGCCCGCGTTCGGTGGCCATGATCAGCGCCTTGCCGAACGGCGAGGGATGAAAGCCGAAACGGACGGTGAGGCCTTCGCCGCCCGATTTCCATTCGCCCGGCGACATCGCTTCGTGGGTGACGAACAGATCGTGCAGGCGTCCCGGCCCGGACAGGCCGAGCTCATAGGTGGCGTCGAGCACGCTTGCTGAATCGCGAAGGAGCTGCCGCGCCCCGTCCAGCGTCAGCGCCTGGAGAAAAGCCTTCGGGGTTATCCCGGCCCAGCGGCGGAACAGGTGATGCAGTTCGGTCGCCGTCACGCCGGCGGCTTCGGCAATGGCGCCGACGTCGGGCTGCGCCCGCCAGTTCTCGCGGATATAGCCGATGGCGCGGCGGACCACGTCATAATCGGCGGCTGCGCTTTCAAGCGGCGCGAGATCGGCAACGCGATCGGGCGAGAGCATTTGGACCTCCATCATTAGCTCCCGATCTAGGCCGCGGCGCGGTCCATAACCACCCGATTTCTGCCCCCGGGGTCCGCGAAATAATAGCCTCCTCTCCCCGCCGGGGTGAGGTGGGACAAGCTCACTCCAGCACCGTGCGCGTCGGGCCGCGCTTGGCTTCGCCGAGCGCCAACGACAGCGCCTTGGCGAAGCTCGCCTTCTCGTCGGGGCCCAAGCACGAAGCGATCGACAGCCGCCGCCCGCGCGACACCAGGAACAGCCGCTCGATGCCGAATTCGTCGTGCACAATGCGCTCAAGCTGGACCCACAGCGGATTAAGCGTCCATTGCCGCACGCGCCCGCCCGGATTGACTTTGCGCAAGGTCAGCTCCGAGGAGGTGACGGTTACCTCTTCGTAGGCGCGCGCCGCACGGAAATTGGCGCGGAAGGCGACATAGACCAGCAGCACGTCAAGCCCGAGGAAACCGAATACCGGCCAGGCGCCGAGCAGCAAAAACACCATGCCGGCGATAAAACTCAAGCCGCCGATGGCGAGCATGAGAATGAGGAAGCCGGTCGAGCCCAGCGAACGGTGCGGCGTGATCACGGCCGAGAAAATCGCCGGCTCGGCGGACGGGGCGTTGTCGCGGCGTGTGTTGTCGGACGTCATGTTGTCGGAAGTCGTGTTGTCGGAAGTCATGGCGGCAATTATACGGGAAAGATGGCGCGCAAAACCACCCAGCGGAAGACCGTTCAACAAAGCCTGAAGGCGGCCCACAAGGGCAGGGCGGCGCGCGTCAAAAACACCAAGGCGCAGATCAAGGCCGACCAAGAAGCCGCCCACGGCGAGCTGCCGCAATGGACCGCGGCCGAAGTCCAAGAAGCGTTCCGCCGCTTCCAGGCCGCCAATCCCAATCCGCGCGGCGAATTGCAATACATCAATCCGTTCACGTTGCTGGTCGCGGTGGTGCTCTCGGCGCAGGCGACCGACACCGGCGTCAACAAGGCGACGCCGGCTCTCTTCAACCTCGCCGATACGCCTGAGAAGATGAGCAAGCTCGGCGAAGCGCGCGTGCGCGCCCTGATCAAGACCATCGGGCTTTACCGCACCAAGGCGAAGAACGTGATTGCGCTGTCGAAGCAACTTGTCGCCGAGCACGGCGGCAACGTTCCTCATGATCGCGAGGCGCTGGAAGCTTTGCCCGGCGTTGGCAGGAAGACCGCGAATGTCGTCCTCAATATCGCGTTCGGCGAGCCGACCATCGCCGTCGACACTCATATTTTCCGCGTCGGCAATCGCACCGGCCTCGCCGTCGGCAAGACGCCGCTCGACGTCGAGATGAAGCTGAACGAGG
>DATNNI010000032.1:0-8978 GCA_035601915.1 Xanthobacteraceae bacterium | reverse complement strand
GACGCTCGCGAACTTCGCCGCGTTGAACAAAAAGCCGGCGGATCGCTAGGCACCGGTCCGATCGAGGCCGTAGAGCGAGTGCAGCGTACGCACGGCGAGCTCGGTGAAGGCGGCGTCAATCAAAAGCGAAAACTTGATCTCCGAGGTGGTGATCGCCCGGATATTGACGGCGCGCTCGGCCAGCGCGCGAAACGCTTCCGCGGCCACGCCGGCATGGCTGCGCATGCCGATCCCGATAACCGAAATCTTGGCGACATCGGTGGCACTGTCGAGACGCTTAAAGCCGATCGCTTTCTTCGCCTTGGTGATCACGTCGAGCGCGCGCTGATAGTCCGCGGCCGGGACGGTGAAAGTCAGATCGGTGGTTTTTCCGTCGGCGGAGACGTTTTGCACGATCATGTCGACGTTGACGTTGGCTTCCGCCAACGGAATGAAAATTGCCGCGGCTACTCCCGGCTTGTCGGCGACTTCGCGGATGGAAATTTGCGCCTCGTCGCGAGAGAAGGCGATGCCGGTGACCACTTGCTGTTCCATGATCTCCTCCTCGTCGCAAATCAGCGTTCCGGGCGGATTGCGGTGCGGATCGATATCCTCCGGCCGGTCAAAGCTTGAGCGGACGAAAATGCGCACGTTGTGCACCATGCCGAGCTCGACCGAGCGCACCTGCATCACCTTGGCGCCGAGCGAAGCAAGCTCCAGCATCTCTTCGAATGCGATCTTTGCGAGCCGTCGGGCACGCGGCACGACGCGCGGGTCGGAAGTGTAGACGCCGTCAACGTCGGTATAGATGTCGCAGCGCTCAGCCCCGATCGCCGCCGCAATCGCCACCGCCGAAGTATCGGAGCCGCCGCGTCCGAGCGTGGTAATGCGTCCCGTTTCCTTGTGCAGGCCCTGGAAGCCGGCGATGACGGCGACTTCCTTACGTTCGTCGAAACGGCGGATCAGTTCGGCGCCGTCGATTTCCAGAATGCGCGCCGAGGCGTGGACGTTGGAGGTCTCAATCGGCAGCTGCCAGCCGAGCCAGGAGCGCGCGTTGATGTCCATATCCTGGAGTGTGATGGCGAGCAGGCCGGCGGTGACTTGCTCGCCGCTCGCGACAACGGCGTCGTATTCGCGGGCGTCGAAGATTTTGCGCTGCGCCAGGGCCTCTTCGCACCAGGCGACGAGTTGATCCGTCGTTCCGGACATGGCGGAGACCACGACGGCGACCTCGTGCCCGGCGTCGACCTCGCGCTTGACGTGGCGGGCAACGTTGCGGATGCGCTCGATTGTTGCGACCGAGGTCCCGCCGAATTTCATGACAAGACGAGCCATGGTCGTCGTCTGCGCTTTTTCAGGCAATCGCGCCGGCCGCATCGGCCGGGCGGAAAGGCGCGTATTGATAACGGCGCGATGGGCTTCCTGCAACCTGACGTCAGTTGCTGCCGCTTCGGCGTATAATCTTGCTTAACCGGAACGGCCAATGCCGTCTTGAGCTGTGGCTGCCGCGCAAAACGTTAAACGCGCCTCGATATGGGCGCGTTTTACATCGATGGAATATTGGTGAGAATTAATTGGGCCGGTGATCACGCCGGTCTTTCGCCCAAACACGGACGGGAGACGCCGTCTCCTGCCAGCCGCTCGCCACCCCCAACAAACTTGACCACAGCGCGATCCACATCAGCATGGGCACGACTCGCTCCTTTTGTAGATCGTTTTCTCCCCGTGACAACGCTCGTAAGACGCCTCGGTTCCCTTATCCCGGTTTGCCGCCAGATGGCGCTACGAAGCCATCGCTTTAATACGGCAACCCCACGTAATTCTCGGCGAACACTGTCGCCGCCGCCTTTGACCGAAACAAATAAGCCAGTTCGGCAAGCTGGAGTTTATGGTCGAACGGATTTTCCGAAATCCTGTGAAGCATCGTTGTCATCCACCATGAGAAACGCTCGGCCTTCCAGACTCGGGCCAGTGCACGGCTCGAATAGTGCTCAAGTCCGGCGTCCGAATTTTCCGCATAATGCTCGACCAATGCCTGCGCCAGATAGCGGACGTCGCTTGCAGCAAGATTAAGTCCCTTGGCGCCGGTCGGCGGCACGATATGGGCGGCATCGCCGGCGAGGAACAAACGGCCGAAGCGCATCGGCTCGGCGACGAAGCTGCGCAGCGGGGCAATGCTCTTTTCGATCGAAGGGCCCGTCACCAGATGCTCGCGCGCGTCGGCATCGAGCCGGCCCTTGAGCTCCTGCCAGAACCGATCATCCGGCCAAGCCTCGATGTTGTCGGTCAGATCGCATTGGAGATAGTAGCGGCTGCGCGTCGGCGAGCGCATCGAGCAGAGCGCGAAGCCTGAAGGGTGGCGAACATAGATCAGCTCATCGGAAACCGGCGGCGTTTCGGAAAGGACGCCGAGCCAGCCGAACGGATAGACACGTTCGTATGTCGTGATCGCGCTTGGCGGGACGCTCGTACGACAAATGCCATGAAACCCGTCGCAGCCGGCGATGAAGTCGCATTCAATCTCGCTCATCTCGCTGCCCGCGCGGTAGCTCACTCGCGGTTTACCGCTGGATATATCGTGCGGGCGCACGTCATGAGCGGCGTAGATCGTCGGCGCGCCGATGGACGCCCGGCCGTCCATCAGGTCCTTGGTGATCTCGGTTTGCCCGTACACCATCACCACCTTGCCGGTCATGTCCTTGAACGAAAGGCGATGGCGTACGCCATCCACACAGATCTGGACGCCTTCGTGCACCTGTCCGTCGGCATGCATGCGGCTGCCGACGCCGGCTTCGTCCAAAAGGTCCATGGTGACTTGTTCGATTACGCCGGCGCGCACGCGGCCAAGAACGTAGTCCGCAGTCTGACGTTCAAGAATGATGTTATCGATACCGTGTTTGTGCAGGAGCTGACCGAGCAACAGCCCTGCCGGCCCGGCGCCGATAATGACGACTTGGGTGCGCATGGCCTTTTCATAGCATCGCCGGCGAAGATCGAAAGCTTTTGCATCCTATTTGCTCGCGAGCGGCCCTGCTTTGTTACGGCGGCGGGCGAGCTTCCCGTTTTTGTGCCGGGTACACTTCGACGAAAGCGCGCGGCCTTTCTCGCGGCCGACGCAGTAACTCAAAGCAAGCCTTGCGGCCGCGGCGCGCGACGCCTCGCCTCGAGTCAGCTTTTCAAGCATTAGCGTTGAAATGCCTTGGGCGATAATCCCCCCTCCGCACAGGGTCCGGCGGGGTCGCGGCGAAATGGTTTATTCACGTATCTTCTGGAAAACCCGTTTCCCCTTTTTCGCATGATGCTCTAGGGTGCCGCCGCGAAAGAGGCCCACGCGGAACCTTAGGGAACAAAATATGCTGCGTATTCTATATCTTGCTGGCTGGCTGGCGCTGCCCACCGGTCTTTTATTGGTTGCGGCCGGAAGCGCCCGCGCTCAAAGCGACGAAGTTCGCCAAGCCTGCTCAGGGGACGCGATGCAACTATGCTCGGATTTCATTCCTGATGTCCCCAAGATCACGGTGTGCATGAAACGCAATTATCGACGGTTGAGCTTGGAATGCCGCCAGGCCATGGCGCGTGGGCACGGCGGCGGCGGCGCCTACCATCGTCGCTATTATCATCACCGATAATTCCGGATCGAGCCGCTTTCGGCGAACGATCCGCTTCCCGCGGCCGTAGGGGATTTGAGACCCTGCGGCTTTAGGTTTCCAGACCCGTTGGAACGTTCTGGTTTTCGCTTTCGAGCTTCATCCCGGCGGCGAGCGCCATGGTTTCGGCGAGCGCGGCAAAATCTTTTTGCAAATATTCGTGCGGATTCTTTTGCAGCATAGCTGCGCCGAAATGGGTTTGTAGAACTTCGCGCGCCGCCGCCGTTACCGGGAGCGGTACATCAATTTCGCGGCCGAGTTCAAGACCGAGATCCAAATCCTTGCGCAGAAGCTCCGGCGTAAATGTCGTGGTCCAGTCCAGATTGACCAGCGCCGGCGACTTGTAGCGCGTAAACATCGAGCCCATGGCGCTGTTGTTGAAGAACGCAAGCCACGCGTGACGGGGCACGCCCATTTTATTGGTCAAGAGCGTCATCTCGATCAGGTTCTCGATGATCACGCCGAGCATGACGTTATGGGCGATCTTGCACACGCGCGCGAGTTCGCCGTCGCCGACATAGGAGACGCCGCGCGGGGCGAACACCTCGATGAGCGGGATCACCGCTTTGCAGGCTTTCTCGTCACCGGAAACGACGGCTGAGAGCTTTCCGGCCTTGATGACTTTGGCGTTGCCGCTCACCGGCGCGGCGACGAAATCAGCGCCGAGTTGTTTGAGCCGATCGCGGACCGCCGCCGATTCCTCGACCGCTATGGTCGAGCAATCGACCACCGTGGGAGGTATCCTGCCGCCCTGGCTGCAAACGCCGTTCTTTCCGTACAGGACCTCCTGCACGTCCTTGCCGGTAGCGACAATCGAGAACAGCACGTCGACGCCTTTCAGATCGGAAAGGTGGTCGACTAACTTGCCGCCGATCTTTTCCAGCGGTTCAGCTTTGGCGCGGGTGCGGTTCCAGATACTTACGTCGTATCCGGCTTTGATCAGGCGCTCAGCCATGGGAATGCCCATGCGGCCGGCGCCAATCCAGCCAATCTTCTGGTTCTTTCCGTTTGTCGGCATGTTACCTCCCTGTTATGGGCGTGTCTTAGCACAGCGGAGCAATGGCTGTTTGCGCGGCAGCTTTGCATTTCTTGACAGGGATTTACCGCCCCGTCATAAGGACGCGGGCGATGCTCGGGAGAGCCATTCCGGCGCGCCTCAACCAGCAGAACTGACTGCAAAGAAGCCGGTCCGGAAGAGCTTTCCGAGCACCGGAAATGAACACGAGGACAAAGATGTTCGCGGTCTTCAAAACGGGTGGCAAGCAATATCGGGTTGCCGCTGAAGATGTACTCCAGGTCGAGAAGGTCAAGGGCGACCGGGGCGAAATCGTGGAATTCGGCGAGGTTTTACTCGTCGGCGGCGAGACTGTGACTCTCGGTGCTCCCACTGTCGCCGGGGCGACGGTTGCGGCCGAGGTGCTCGATCAGTCACGCGGTCCGAAGGTCATCGCGTTTAAGAAACGGCGACGCAAAAATTCGCGGCGCAAGCGCGGTCATCGCCAGGAATTCACGCTGATCCGCATCACCGAGATTCTCACCGAGGGGCGCAAGCCGAACAAAACGGCTCCGCCGCGGCCACGCCGCGCGCCAGCACCGGCTCCTGCGGAATCCGCAGATCCTGGAGCTTCGACCGAAGCGGCGTCGCCTGCTGCAGAAAAGCCAGGCGAAGCGCGAGCCAAGGCCGCGACCAAGGCAAAGGCCGCAGGATCGGCGGCCAAGGGAAAGAAACGTGCGGCGAAGACGGGCAAAGCGAAGAGGCCGCGGCCGAAGGCAAAGAAATGAGCAAAAGCGGTGATGCTTTCGTCATGAATCGGGTATAGGTAGCGGATCAGAAAGGTTTGAGCGATGGCTCACAAGAAAGCAGGCGGCTCCTCACGCAACGGCCGCGATTCCGCCGGTCAACGGCTCGGAATTAAGATTTTTGGCGGCGAGGAAGTGACCGCCGGCAAGATCATTGCGCGCCAACGCGGCACCAAGTGGCATCCCGGCCGCAATGTGGGTGTCGGCCGCGACCACACACTGTTCGCGCTGGTCAAGGGTCGGGTCGAGTTTCGTACCAAAACCAAGGGCCGCGTGTTCGTGTCGGTACTTCCGGCAACGGAGGCCGCGGCCCAGTAAATACGGTGGATCATCGGAGTCCGCCGGCGTTCAGTCGAACCGGCGGGCCCAAATGGGCTTCGAAAAGGGGGAGACCGGATGCCGGCTCCCCCTTTCGGTTTCTTGCAGGAGCCCGCGAGATGACGTTCGCGCCAGAATTAGTCGCTCACAGCGGCCGAGCCGTGAATGTACCCGTGCTCGAGACGACGCGGCTCAGCTTGCGCGCGCCGCGTCGCGAGGACGCGAAAGTGCTCGCTGCCCTCGCCAACGAGGTTCGTGTTGCCGTGAACACGGCGCGCCTTCCGCATCCCTATCGCGTCGAAGAGGCCGACGAATTTATTGCCGCGGCGAACGCGCGCGAAGGGGAGGCGTGTTTTGTCGTCATCCGCGACGGCCGGTTGATCGGCGCTTGCAGCATCGATCCGCGCGAGGAGGCGCCCGAACTCGGATATTGGTTCGGCGTCTCCTTTTGGGGCCGCGGCTATGCAACCGAGGCTTCCCGCGCGGTGGTGGATTATGCGTTCGGCGATCTCGGGTATGAAACGTTGCACTCCGGCGCCCGTGTGAGCAATCCGGCCGCGCGGCGCGTGCTGGAAAAATGCGCGTTTCAGTGGACCGGTGTGCGGCTTACGCGCATCCGCTCCATCAACTCCGCGGCCCCTGTTGATCGGTTTCGTCTCGATCGCGGATTGTGGGCTTCGCTCAAGTCCTGGGGCGCGACGCGGGTGGCTTGAGCGCCGCACGCCTTACGGCTTGCAACCGATCAATGCGGTGTGTCGGCGACGCTAACGCTCGGGGGTTTGGTTTAATTGGAAGAATGGCGTCAGCTTGGCGACCAAGGCTGGCCCAAAGTGCGCTTGCGGATTTGATGGCTTGGCGTGGTCCATCAGTTCCCAGCCGCTGATAAGGGTCCGCGCATTCTCGAAGGTGTGCTGCAAATCGCGGCCGCGGCGCACGCTCTGGCGGAAAAAAGCGTCGCCGAAATAGGTCCAATCGCGTTCGGGCGCGCATCCGAAGGAAGTGTTCTCCGCATCCGCGGCGGTAAGCACGATGGTGTCGTCATTTGCCAGCGGCGGCACGAACACGCCGGAAAAGCATGCGGAGACGATGACGATACGGTTTTTGATTCCTTCGTTGTTAAGGGTTGCCGCCACCAACTGCGGTGTCAGTTCGCCCGCGGTCTCGTTGGGGAATTTCAAAGCGAAGCCTGTGTGCTCGCCGTGCGACGTCATGAACAACAACAAAATATCGTCGGTCTTGTTCATCACCTTGCCGATAGCCTGAATGGCAGCGATAAAATTCCGGTCGGTCGCCAGCGGCACGTGATCGGCAGTGCCCCGATCATTGATGAGCCGTAGCGTGCGCCCGTGAATAGGGAAGATTTCGCTCATTGCCGCTAGTCCACCGTCGAGCTCCTTGACGAACACGTCTTGATCGGCCCAGCCGGCGACGCCCAGCGCGTACACGTTGGTGGCGCCCTTCGCGGTGGGGGCGAGATCGGCGGTCTCGGTCGCAAGGAGCGCGCCCTGAACTTGCAGAGCGCGCCCCGCTTGGTCTTTGGCTCCTGCCGAGGATGCAAGTCGTGCCGCAAGCGTCTCCCACAAGTTGGCGTCGCGGATATCGAAATCGGGGGGGACGAAAACAGGAGCGTGCGGGACCGCGGCTGCAACGGCGAGAAGGGCGAGCCAAAGTCCACCCATTCGGCCAAACGCGACCAGCCTCGGCTGCGGCGAAAAGCTTTGCAATATTGTGGTGGTGGCGCCGATCCACCACACCGATAGCCCAGTAAACAGAACGACGGGTACCGCGTGTCCGCGCCAGAAGGGATCGGTGATCGCCGAAACCGGAAAGAATGGCGCGCCCAACCTGATCGCCTCGATGGCAGCTTCGCCCACGATTGTGAGCGCAAACATCGCGGAGAGCGCCGTGCTGCGCGCCGCCGGCGGCACGAACAGTGCCGTGACCGCCGCTTCCAGCGCGAGCCAGGCGACGAGGGCGTTCAGTCCGTAAGGATTAAATCCGGCGCCGGATCCGGCCGCGGCGAGTTGAACAACCATGCGGAGGACGCCAAGCCCCGCCAACCAGCTGAGCAAGCTCGGCAGGCCGACCAACCGTGAAAGGCGCGTCGTTCTCCAAATCCCTGCGCGGGATGCCAGCTTGAGGACCAGCACAAAGCTGTTCATGGGCCTCTCGAACGCGACGAAATTCAAGTGCCGCAAATCCAAGTACCGTTAAATCCAAGTACCGAGATCAAACATTCGTACTATATCAACTGTGGTGAGAAGGCGCTCGGCCGATTGAATTCGTCGCTCGTGGGGTTCAATTGATGTTGGTGTTTCCGCCGGACCCGGATTTGCGGCATGAAATTCCTCGATGAGGCCAAGGTCTATATCCGTTCCGGCGACGGCGGAAACGGCTGCGTATCATTTCGGCGTGAAAAGTTCATTGAATTTGGCGGACCGAACGGCGGCGATGGCGGGAAGGGCGGCGATGTTATCGCCGAAACCGTCCCCGGCCTCAATACGCTGATCGACTACCGGTATCAGCAGCATTTCTTTGCCAAGAACGGCGGCGGCGGCATGGGCAAGGATCGGCACGGCGCCAATGGAGCTGACGCCGTACTCAAGATCCCGGTCGGTACGCAGATTTACGAGGAAGATGGTCAAACGCTTCTCGCCGACTTGACGGCAACCGGCGAGCGCACCGTGCTGGCGCATGGCGGAAATGGCGGGTTCGGCAACGCGCATTTTAAGTCCGCCACCAACCGCGCGCCGCGCCGCGCCAATAGCGGCCAGCCCGGAGAAGAACGCACTATCAAGCTGAGGCTCAAGCTTATCGCGGATGCCGGCATCGTCGGCCTGCCGAATGCCGGCAAGTCGACGTTTCTTGCTGCCGTCAGCGCCGCAAAGCCGAAGATCGCCGATTATCCTTTCACAACACTGCAACCGCAGCTCGGCGTGGTGGCCGTCCATGGCCGCGAGTTCGTCCTCGCCGACATTCCCGGCTTGATCGAGGGGGCGCATGAAGGCAGCGGGCTTGGCGATCGATTCCTGGGCCATATCGAGCGTTGCCGCGTGCTGCTGCATCTGGTCGACGGAACCGCCGGTGACGCCGGCGAAGCCTACAAGACCATCCGGGCGGAGCTTTCTGCCTACGGCCACGGTCTTATGGAAAAACCCGAACTGGTCGCGCTCAACAAAGCCGACGCGATGAATGCCGCCGCGATCAAACGCCAGATGGCGCGGCTTGCGCGCG
>DATNNI010000031.1:0-12427 GCA_035601915.1 Xanthobacteraceae bacterium | reverse complement strand
CGCACCTGTTCCGCATAAGCGGCGCGAAGGTCGTCAAAGGTGACGGCACGGAAACCGGGATTCAAAACATCCGGAGATATTGACGCAGTGCGGTTGGTCGGACCGATCGCGCCGGCCACAAACCGTGGCCGCCCGTCTTCGTCCTGCGCAACGCGCGCCGCGGCGCGTGCCAGTCGTGCCCCCTCCAAGTTGAGCTCGTAGGCCAGCTCGGACATTCCGTAATCGGCTTGGGCGATGCTGGTCGAGGAGAATGTATTGGTCGAAACGATGTCGGCGCCGGCACGAAAATAGGCGAGATGAATAGCGCGGACGGATTCCGGCCGGGTCAAGTTGAGGAGATCATTATTGCCGCGAACTTCGCGGTTCCACGCGTCGAAGCGCGCGCCGCGATAGGCTTCCTCCTCGAGCCTGAGTTCCTGAATCATGGTGCCCATGGCGCCATCAAGAACCAGGATGCGCTCCTGAGCGAGGCGGTGGAGCGTCGTTTCCGTTGCTGAACGCGTCACCATCACGTCGTCCTGTTCAAACGGGCGCTGTCTCGGCGCGTACATGCGCGCCGGGCCGGTCGCTCGGCCGCAATCCGAGCAGGTGGCAGATGGCGTAAGCGAGGTCGGCACGGTTCATGGTGTAGAAATGGAAATCGCTCACACCGTGTTCGGCGAGGCGCATCACCTGCTCAGCGGCAACGGTTGCGGCGATCAGCTTGCGTGTGGCCGGGTCTTCGTCGAGGCCTTCGAACCGCGAAGCAAGCCAGTCGGGCACGGAAGCGCCGGCGCGCGCGGCGAAGTTCTTTGTTTGGATGAAATTCTGCACCGGCAGTATGCCGGGTACGATCGGAATATCGATGCCGGCGGTACGCGCGTTGTCGAGATAGCGGTAGTAGAGGTCGTTGTCGAAGAAGAACTGCGTGATGGCGCGGGTCGCGCCGGCGTCGATTTTCGCTTTGAGCATGTCGATGTCCGCCGCCACGGTCGGGCTGTCGGGATGCTTCTCACAATAAGCAGAGACCGACACTTCGACATCGGCGATGCGCTTAATGCCGCTCACGAGATCGGCGGCGTTTTGGTAGCCGCCCGGATGGGGTGAAAAGCGCTCGCCGATCCCCCCGGGCGGGTCGCCCCGCAGCGCCACGATATGGCGCACGCCGGCCTCGGCGTAAGCGTCAATAACCTCGTCGACTTCCGCGCGCGTCGCGCCCACACACGTCAGGTGGGCGGCCGGAGTGAGCATGGTTTCGGCTAGAATCCGCTTCACGGTTGAATGTGTACGCTGGCGCGTCGTTCCCCCGGCGCCGTAGGTGACTGAAACGAAGTGGGGTTGCAGCGGCGCCAGCCGTCCGATCGCCTGCCATAGCGTCTGTTCCATCTCGGCGGTTTTCGGGGGAAAAAATTCGAACGAGACGCGAATCGTCCGCGTGGCTTTTGCTTTGAGTTGCATCAGGCGACCTCGCGTGTGCTTGGGACGGCAAGCAGGATGCGCGGATCGCGGGCGAGCCAGATAGATACCGCGACCTTGCCTTCCGGACCGGGCGGCAGCGTTTGCTGCCGAACGACGTCGAGCCCGGCCGCTTCAAGCCATTGCCTGACCGTCTCGGAGGCAAATCCAAGCCGGCGATGCTCGTGTTCCTCGCGCAGAAATTCCAGATCGTGTGGCGCGAAATCAACGACCAGCAGGCGTCCTCCTGGCCGCAGGACGCGAGCGGCCTCGCGGATGGCGCGGGCGCTGTCGTCCAGAAAATGCAGGACCTGATGGATGATGACGACGTCAAACGAGTCCCGCGGCAGCGGGATGTCGTAAATGTCGCCCTGGCGAACGCTGCAGTTCTTGAGGCCGGCGCGGTCAAGATGGGCCCGAGCAACCGCCAACATTTCCACAGAGAGGTCCAGGCCGATCCCGCGTTCGAGATCCTTGGCGAAGATCTCCAGCATCCGCCCGGTGCCGGTGCCGAGGTCCAGAAGGGAACGGATCGGTTGATTGCCAAGCGCTGCCACGATCGCTTCTTCAACCGCGGCGTCGGCGATATGCAGCTTGCGGATCCTGTCCCACTCGGCCGCGTGCCGCCGAAAATAATTCTGCGCGGCGGCGGCGCGGGTCGCGCGTACCGCTACCAAACGCTCGCGGTCCCGGGCGAGCACCGGATCGTTCGCATCGAGCTTGTCCATGACGACGCGAGCAATGTCGGCCGCCGTACCGGTGTCGCCGAGGCGAAAGAAAGCCCATGAGCCCTCGCGGTGGCGCTGCACCAATCCGGCTTCGACCAGAAGACGCAGATGGCGGGACAGCCGGGGTTGTGATTGCCGCAAAATGGCGGTGAGATCGGAGACTGTAAGTTCGGCTTCGGCGATAAGCATGAGAAGCCGCAGGCGAGTTGCTTCGCCGGCGGCCTTCAGGGCCGAAGTCAGGCCAGGAAAACTATGGGATTGGGCGTCGTCCATGGATGAAACCAAAGTCATGATGACATAAAGATATCTTTATGTAGAAAAATAGGCAAGTCGCTGTGGGATTCATCCCACAAATATTAATGTTTTCTGCGATTTACGCCGGTTACGAGCCGCGGCGGTCCCCAGCGAGAACGATGATGAAGCGACGAACAAAGGCGCGCGGTGGGGCAGCCGGTCTGCGTGAGGGCGAAATTGCCATTGCCTTGCCGGAGCAGTTCGACGCGTCGATTTTCTACATCGGCCGTATTCGAACGCCGTGGAAGCGACGGCAGGACTGTCCAAAAAATCCCAGTGAAACAGACGCTGCTTGCACGATCGTCCTTGATCCTCACTGGAAGCAAGGCTTGAGCGGCTTGGAAAGCGTCAGCCATATCGTGGTGCTTTACTGGATGGATAGAGCGCGACGCGATCTCGTGCTACAGATGCCACACCATTACGCGGAAGGCCGCGGCACATTCGCCTTGCGCTCGCCGGTGCGGCCCAATCCGATCGCGGTGTCGGTGGCCCGCCTTGTACGCATCAAAAACAATAGGCTCACCGTCATTGGGCTGGATTGTATCGACAACACGCCGCTCCTCGACCTCAAGCCCTATTTCGCCTCGACCGATTCGGTGCCGGACGCTGAAGTCGGGTGGCACGCGAGCCGAAAAAAGTAGGTTCAAAACAGTGGGGCTATCTGACCGACGGGCAATACGCCGAGGTAAATCGTACCGTCCACGAATCTCAGCGGCAGGGCGATCGCCGGGCGGCCATCGATCGAAGTCGGCTGCCCCATCTTTTTGAGGGTTTCGATTGCACCTGCGTTGGCGCTTTGGCGAATGACTCCGCTGATCCCCGGCGCCAAGCGATCGAGGAAATTGTCGCTGCCCGAGAGGCGATCGACACCTTGAGCGATGAGCCGGTCAAGTCCAAGCATTGGAATAATGCGCTCGATGCCGACGACGGCCATGCCCAGAATGCCGTCCAATTTGCCATGATCATTCAAAGTCAGCGTTCCGGTTGCCACAATGATGGTGGCGTCGCCTTCGGCCATGCGGAGTTCTTTGATGTCGATGCCGCCGCCCGCGGCTTGCATCTCGCGGACGCGTTCAGGCCAAGACTTGGGACTTAAGTCTTCAAAGCCGCGGACAACCGCATCGAGATTGATATCCGCCGGTGTGGCGAGCAGAGGATGCAGCGTCGGCGCCAGCGCGCCGCCGACATGCAATGTCGCCTCGATGACAGGGCGACGGTTCGGTTCTCCGCCAATGACGCGAGCGGCTGCCTCGATTTGATCGGCCTTGAAAAGTTCGTCGGGTCCGGCGGCGGCCATGACGCGATCCACGTGCGGAGCATCGAACGAAAACGATGCGCTTTCGGGATTTGGCGGGATGCCGCGGACCGTGATCTGCCCGTGGGTCCAATCGGCGGTAACGCGGGGAGACTGCCCCAGGTCCGCAAACGTCAACGGACCGACGACGTCACCGACAAGGCTCGTCGGATGCCAGATCATTGCGCCGACGATCGCCGTCTGCGCCGCGACCGAGAATGCCGGTTGCGTGCTTTTGACGTCAGCTGCAACGCCGTAACAGTGGACCGCGAGCATGAACGGAAATCCGCCCACGGACTGGGAACCGCATGAATAAACTCGGCCGGCGGCCGCCTCGCGCTGATACCAGCCAGTGAGCGTCTGCTCGACGATCGCGGCCGCGTAGTACCAGAGGCAAGTCCAAATGACGGCGAGGGCGACGATAATCGCTCCGCCGGCGATCCAGCGTCCTTGGCCGCGTCCACCGGTACGCCGCGGCAGCGGGCGATCCGGCGTCCGCATCATGCTAAGGGGAGATTCTCCGGGCATTGGTTCTCTTCGGCCGTCGAGTGCGGCGTTTCCAAACACTCTCCTGGCGTGTCAAAACGGCGGCAGAGTGGTATGCGCTTTGGCTTAACCCCTGAATCCCCAGTGCTGTGACCTGGATCGCCGAGACAGTAACCGGCAGACTCATCACCTCTCAGCACTAGCCTGCAAGGGCGAGATTTAGGCAAGCGTAAGGCCGCTGCGGAGGCTAAAGAACGATGGCGAACCGGAACCGAACGTCCTCGGCCGAAGACCTTTGGGTGTTCGGCTATGGTTCGCTCATGTGGCGCCCTGGCTTCGAATTCCTCGAACGCCTCCCGGCGCGTCTCATCGGACTGCATCGAGCGCTCTGCGTCTATTCGTTCGTCCACCGCGGCACGCCCGAGCGCCCCGGTCTCGTGCTTGGGCTTGATCGCGGGGGAATGTGCCGGGGCATTGCCTTTCGCGTGGCCGCGGCGGTGCGAGACCAAACCGTCGCCTATTTGCGCGCACGCGAGCAAGTCACCACGGTCTACCTGGAAACTTTGCGGCGCATCGAACTTGAGGAGAAAGCCCGCCGGCAGGTGCAGGCGCTTTGCTTCATTATTGACCGCAGTCATGTTCAGTATGCCGGACGACTCTCCCTAAATGAGCGCGTCCATCTGGTGCGGCAGGGCCATGGGCGTTCGGGCGCCAATCGCGACTATGTCATTGAAACGGTACAGGCCCTCGAGGCGCTCGGTTACCGCGAGACCGACCTGCATCGTCTCGCCGCGCGGCTCTTGAGCACCCATCGGGGCGAGGCCGTTCCTGTCCCCGATCACGAATGATCATGCATAGAATTGCGGCCCTCGGCGACGAGACGCGCCGTCGCTTCCTCAAGCACGTTTTGCAGATGTAAAAGGAAGTCGCGCCGCTCAAGGCCCGGCGGAATCGGGTCGAGCACCTCCACCAGGATCTTGCCGGGATAGCGGCGCAGCGACCGCCGCGGCCAATATAGACCGGAATTCAGCGCCACCGGAACGCAGCTGAGACCGGTCTCGGAATAAAGATGGGCTACGCCGGGTAAATAACGCGGCTTGGCACCTGGCGGCCGCCGCGTACCTTCAGGGAAGACGACGACTTGTCGCGAGCGGGCAATTTCCTTGCGCGCCAGAGCCGTCATGCGCGCCAGCGCGCTCGCGCGGGCGCCACGGTCGATCGCGATCATGCCCGCTTTGGTGGCGAGCCAGCCGAACAGCGGTACCCACATCAACTCGCGCTTGAGCACGAAGGTCGGATCGGGAAGAAGTGCAATGAGCGCGAAAGTTTCCCACAACGACTGGTGCTTGCAGGCGACGATGAAGGCGCCTTGCGGGAGCTTTTCGCGTCCGCGCCATTCCACGTCGGTGCCGCAAATAATCCGCAACAGGAATAGGCTGCTGCTACAATACCCGCGCAATACCCCGAGCAAATATCTGTGAGGCAACAGGATCGTTGGGAGCGCGACGATCATGCGCACGGTTATATTGACATAAAACAGGGCGTTGAAAACGATCGACCTGATAGACAATGCAATGAGATGAGGCAAAGTGGCGCGCCCTTAACAATCAGTGGGTCTGATGCGCGTCCGAGAGGCGATTATCGCTGGACGTTGCTGCCACAGAATCAAAAGGCATTCGCACCTTGGCGAAAAGGTATTTGAAATACTCGGACAAGACGAGCTTGGTCGTCGCGCCGTTCGACCACCACGGTTCGATGCGCAGACGGTCGGACACGACCGGAAATGGGATGACGGCGACATTAGGAAGTTGGTGCGAGATCTCCGCCAACGCGCGGGGCATGTGATAGGCCGAAGTGACGACGATAAGGGAGTGAAACCCGCGATCAATCGCCCAGCGGCGTGTCTCGACCGCGTTGCCCAATGTATTGATGGCTGAATAATCGAGATCAACGCAACAGGCGAGAATTTTGCCGTAATCGGCGAACTGGTGCGCAATATCCGCCGTCGTCGTGCCGGGATTGACACCGGTGATGAGCAGGCGCTTGCCGCGCCGCGCTGCAAGGAGTTCGAGGGCGTCGGTAATCCGCGATGTGCCGCCGGTCAGCACCACGATGCCGTCGGCGTTGCGGTCAAGCTCGACTTGCTCGGCCGGCAGCAGCCACAGGAAAGCAAAGAATCCCAGCGCGATCGCGATCACGCCGACAATAGCGAGTCGCGCCGAATAGGTCCTGAAATGCCGCCTTCTGACGGCAGCCTTGAGATCAGGCATGGCCGTGCGCAACTCCTGCTCTTTCCGGCGGCCAAAATGCATGTTCCGCGGCCGCTATCATAGCCGCCGTGCGGGGCTAAGGTCATCAAGTGTGGCGTCGCGGTGTTAATCAATGGTCTGCAAAGTCCGTCTCACGGTGCGGCGCGAGGCAAACGCCGTCACTAGCGCCATGAATACTATTTGCAGAGCGATCGCCAAATAGCCGGTTACGCCAATCGTGAGATTGCCAAACAAGGCCGCGACCTGATCCCCCTCGGGGGTGCCCCACAGCCAGGCATTTGTCGCTTCCACGAGCCCGAACAACACAATTGCGGCGCCACCGCCAATGGCGCCTCCCTTAAAACCGAGCACCAGAAAGTGGCGCTGAAATTGCCCGGCAATGAAATTGTCGGTAGCGCCCACGTAATGCAACACTTCGATGATAGGGCGATTGGTGGCCATAGCCCCGCGTGTAGCGAAGGTGACCGAGAGCACCGTGACGATAAGTACCAGCGCAAAAATAGCGATGCAGACGCCGACGGCTGTTTCGGCCATGGTGCGCATGCTCTCGATCCAACGGCGATGATCGTCGAGGCTCGCCGCGCTGACTTGCGCCGCCAGCATTTGACGGAGCGCCGCGAAATTGGGCCGCGCGCCCGGCGAAAGTTTTACGACTATCAGGCGCGGCATGGGCAGATCGTCCAGCGCCAAGCCGGACCCGAGCCAGGGCTCGACCAGACGCGCGGATTCTTCCTTCGTGTAGGGCTGCACGTCGGCAATGCCGGGAGCGCCGCGAACGATCTCAGTCGCCTTGCGCAAGTCGGCTTCGATATCGCGCCCGGGCGCGGGCCGGACTTGAATGGTAACTTCGCGGCCGAC
Source organism: Xanthobacteraceae bacterium (assembly GCA_035601915.1). Lineage (GTDB taxonomy): Bacteria > Pseudomonadota > Alphaproteobacteria > Rhizobiales > Xanthobacteraceae > BOG-931. Next base: position 5,063 of record DATNNI010000031.1, on the reverse strand, counting down.
TTCGGATTCCCAGTCGCCGGCAGCGCTCACAACCACCATCGCCGCGCCGGTCGTAAGCGAGGCGAGGAACGTCATGATGGCGACGACGGCGCCAAGCGAACGGCCAGCCAACGAATTCCTCGGCACGATGGCCGCTACTGCCGGCAAAGCGTCGGCCGGCGGGGCCGCCGCCTCCAGGTCGTCCCAGGGCTCCGCCATGCCTTCGATTGGCTCAGTCGTAGACATGCAGGCGTCCGTCGTGAAGGACCAACCGGCGCGCGTCGTACTCGTCCATCAACGCAATATCGTGCGTGGCAATAACGACCGCGGTGCCTGATTTGTTGAGTTCGATGAACAACCGCAGCAGCCGTTGTCCGAGATTGGGATCGACGTTTCCGGTCGGCTCGTCGGCGAGCAGAAGCTGCGGGCGCGCAATGACCGCTCGGGCGATGGCGGCCCGTTGTTTTTCACCTCCGGAGAGAACCGCCGGCAGCGCCGCCATTCGCTCGCCCAACCCGACCCATTGCAGCAACTCGATGACCTCGGCGCGATAATTGGACTCATCCTTGCCGAGCACCCGCAGCGGCAGCGCGATGTTTTCATAGGTCGTCATATGATCGAGGAGTCTGAAATCCTGGAAGACAATACCGATGCGGCGCCGCAAATGAGCGCGGTCTTCTTTGCTGAGTGTCGCCGTGTCATGCTTGAACATGCTGATCAGGCCGCGGGTTGGCCGCAGCGACATCAGCATCAGCCGGAGGAGGGATGTCTTGCCGGCCCCCGAAGGCCCGGTGAGGAACTGAAAGGAATGGTTCTGAATCCCGAAATTGAGGTCGCACAGCACCTCCCGGCCGAAACCGTAGCGCAACCCGACATTCTCGAATTGAATCACGCCGTCCTCCGGGGCGAGCGGCAATGGTAGAGGCTTAGACGCGGCCGATTAGGGGCGTTGCCTGGCAGCGCGACGCCAGGAGGCCAAAAGAAGCCCGGCCAGCCCGTTATGGTTTCCAATTCATTAATGGGTCGGATGGTAGCACCAGCGTAGGTGCCGTCATACTGATTCGAGCCATGCTGATCGTCTGCCCGTCCTGCGCGACTTCTTATAGGGTTCGACCAAACAGCCTTCCGCCGTATGGACAGGCGCGCTGCCTACGGTGCCTGGCCATTTGGTCTCCCCAACGTCACCGGGCCGAGATGCTTTTAGCCGCCGCGGCCGCGATCGGTGACGATTTTCCGCCCTTGCCCGATCCCGCTCCGGGCGAGGCAAGCGCAAACCTGGACCCGGGTTGCGTTGCTGTCCCTGAGATTGCTGCAGCAGATCACGATCCTTCCCCCGCCGTTGCGGAGGGCGCAGCCGCAAATCCGGAAATGACATCCTCCCTTAGCCCCGAGATCTACTTCGTAGATTTGGAGCCGGATCATTTGCCCTTCGTCGCGGAGGATGCAGCTGAGGTGGATTCAGAGCCGGCTCGCTCCGTCGGGGACGATCTAGTTCAAGTTCCAGATCAAGAACCGGAGACAGGCGTTGTCCCCGAAGTCGTCGCTCAGGATGAGCAATTGGATGACGCGGCCGGTACGTCCGATCACGTGACTAGTTCTGACGCGGATGTCGCGTCGACGCCACTGGCGCCGGCGGAAGAGCAATTGGCCGCACCGGTAAGCGAAACGTCGGCATCAGATTCGGCGTTAGATGAAGAGGTCGGCATGCCGGTCAGCGACAAATGGCTGCCTGCCCATTTGCTTGCTGAAGTTACGGGCGACGAAACTTCAATCGGCCCTGCCGCTGACTCATCCGGGCAAGAGCCATCGGCCACGCTGGCGGAGATAGCGGGCAGTTTGATGTTGCGATCGGGGACTCAAGATGAGTCCGACGGCTCGAGGGATCCGGAGCATGAAGCTGCGCTAAGCGCACAGCCGCGTCCTGAAGCCAAGAAGCGCTGGATTGTTCTTAAGACCAACTATTCCGAGACTGCTAGTGCCGAAAACGCCAAGCAAAGTGCGCACCGAGCGGCTTTACGTTCGAGGCGAAACCTTCCGGTCTTGTCGAGCGCCTTGAATGTTCCGGCGCGGCGCTTCGTTCCACGCTGGCCATTGTCAACCCTGCATACCGGAATGTTAGCGCTGGCGCTGGTCGATTTCCTTCTTATCGGTTGGCGCGCCGACATTGTGCGGAAGTTACCGCAAACGGCATCGTTTTATGAGCTGGCCGGGCTGCCCGTGAATCTCCGCGGGCTCGCGTTCCATGGCATCACCACAAGCACGGTTCGCCATGACGGCACGCCTGTTCTTGTCGTTGAGGGAAACATCGTCAACGACACGCGCAAGGCTTTGCGGGTGCCGCAGATTAGATTCGCGCTGCGCGACGCGGCCGCTCAGGAAATCTACTCTTGGACAGCGAGTGCGGATCGCACGTCGTTACCGCCCGGTCAGGCGATGACCTTCCGCGCCCGTTTGGCCTCGCCGCCGGCGGTGGCGCACGACGTTGTGCTTCGTTTCGTCAACCGCCGCGACGTCGTCGCGTCGATCCACTGACGCCATGGCGCGTATTCTCATAGCCGAAGATGAGGAAGCACTGCGCGCGCTCTGCGCACGGGCGCTGGCTACAGCAGGACACGACGTCAAGACCGCTTGCGACGGCAAGGCGGCGCTCGACCTTCTCGTTGCCGAGGAGGGCGGTTTCGATCTTCTGCTCTCTGACGTCCGTATGCCGGTGATGGATGGCATAGCGCTTGCGCTGACAGCAGCGCGCGAACGTCCCGAGCTCGCTATTTTGTTGATGACCGGCTACGCCGATCAGCGGGAGCGCGCCCACAATATCGACCCGCTCATTCACGACGTTATTCCGAAACCGTTTTCGGTCGCCGAATTGCGGGCAGCCGTGCAAGAAGCGCTCACCGTGCAAGCGCGGTATTAGGCGTCACTCGTCGCCCGAGACGGCATAAGGCCGGGGTAACGGCTCTGCCGGCAGATCGGGATGCGGGCGGCCAAAGTCCGGCGCCGGCGAATCCTGGCCAATCTGTACGATCCCGCGGCGAATGGCGCGGGTGCGCGCGAAATGAGCGAACAGGGCTTCGCCATCGCCGCGCCGGATGGCGCGGGTGAGGCGGGATAAATCTTCATTGAAGGTGCCAAGCATCTCCAGCACGGCATCCTTGTTAGAGAGGAATACGTCCCGCCACATGGTCGGATCGGAGGCGGCGATGCGAGTAAAATCGCGAAAGCCGCCGGCGGAAAATTTCAGCACCTCCGATTGCGTGACTTCGCCCAGTTCATCGGCCGTGCCGACGATCGTGTAAGCGATGAGGTGCGGCAGGTGACTGGTTATCGCCAAGACCAAGTCATGATGCGCAGCCGGCATGGTCTCAACGTGCGCGCCGAGCGACCGCCAAAATTCGGCGAGGCGCTCGGTGGCGGCCGCATCGGCGTCTTCCAGCGGCGTGAGGATGCACCAGCGATCGACAAAAAGTCCGGCAAAGCCCGCGTCAGGGCCGGAATTTTCGGTGCCGGCGACCGGATGCGCCGGGACGAAATGGACCCCGGGCGGCAGATGTGGAGCCATGTCGCGAACAACCGCGGCCTTGACCGAGCCGACATCGGAAAGAGTGCTGCCGGTCGCAAGGTGCGGACCAATCTCGGCGGCGACCGCTCCACACGTCCCGACCGGCACGCAGACAATGACAAGATCGGCCCCGACGACCGCGGCCGCGTTATTTTCAGCCACTTGGTCGGCGAGTCCGAGCTCGGCGACGCGCCGGCGTGTCGCCGCCGAGTGGGCGGTGGCCACGATCTCGCGCACCACGCCTTGCGCCCGCGCGGCGCGCGCAATCGAGGAACCGATAAGGCCCATGCCGATCAGCGCCAGCCGGTTATAAAGGACAGTGGTTTTGGTCACGGCATCACGCGGCCTTGGCTAAAAAATCTTTGAGCGCCGCGACAACAAGCCGATTGGCCTCTTCGCTACCGACGCTGAGGCGTAATGCGTTGGGCAGCCCGTAGACTCCGACTTGCCGCAAAACAAATCCGCGCGCGGTAAGGAAGGCGTCCGCCTCCTGAGCCGTGCGGCTTTTTGTCGTCGGAAAGTGAATCAACAAAAAATTGGCCACGCTCGGTGTTACTTGCAGTCCCAGTTTTGCGATCTCTTCCGCCAGCCAAGCAAGCCAGCGCGTGTTGTGCGCGCGCGCGCGTTCTTGATGCTCGAGGTCGCGGATCGCTTCGATGCCCGCGGCAATCGCCGGTGTATTAACGTTGAACGGTCCGCGGACGCGATTAACGGCCGAAACCACACCGCTTGGGCCGAACATCCAGCCAAGCCGCAGCGCCGCCAGTCCGTGAATCTTAGAGAACGTGCGGGTCATCACCACGTTCTCGTTGGTGGCCACCAATTCGATGCCCGACTCATAATCATTGCGCCGGACGTATTCAGCGTATGCGGCGTCGAGCACCAGCAGCACGTGAGCCGGGAGGCTGCGGTGCAGCCGCTTGACTTCGTCGAACGAAATATACGTTCCGGTGGGATTATTTGGATTGGCTAGGAAGACCATTTTCGTCTTTTCGGTCACAGCCGCAAGAATTGCGTCCACGCTGGCGGTGCAGTCGGTCTCCGGCGCGACCACTGGGCGCGCCCCGCTGCCACGGGTCGCGATTGGATAGACCAGGAAACCGTGCGTGGTGTGGATGGCCTCATCGCCGTCGGCGAGATAGGCGCGCGCCAACAGATTGAGCAAATCATCAGACCCGGCGCCGCACACAATACGCTCCGGATCGAGCCCGAAGACGCCGCCGATGGCTTCTCGCAATTCACTCGCCGAGCCGTCCGGATAATCTTTCAAGTGCGCCGCCACCGCTTGGTAAGCGGCGATAGCACGCGGGCTCGGCCCAAGCGGCGTCTCGTTGGACGACAGCTTGAAGACGCGCGCCGCGCCAGGCGCGTGGCTTTTGCCGGGTACGTAGGCGCTGATATCGAGCACGCCGGCCCTGGGACGAGGATAGATCGCAATCATGGCATCCTTCCCCGCGCTCGGGGACGACAACTATCTTTAGCGCCGGACCGTATAGCGGGTTGCGTGGCTGCCGACGAGGGTCCT
>DATNNI010000030.1:0-8278 GCA_035601915.1 Xanthobacteraceae bacterium | reverse complement strand
GGCCCACTCGCGCTGAGGCGCGCGGCTAAACCGGCGTCGGTGGCATCGCGCAGGTCCTCGCCGGTCACCCAAATAAATCCGCCGCACGATCCCGGCATCAGCTTGCCCGTGCGATCGTAATTGTAACCGTTGGCGACGCCGCCGTTGCCGTTGCGCAATTCGCCGGGAAAGCCGATTGCATATTCTTCCGGCACCGCTTGCCAAATGCGGCGGCCATCCGCGGTCGTGCCGCTCGCCGCATAGCGGAGTACGCGGCCTATGGCGGGCGTCGCCACGCTCTCCAGGTCAAAGGCGCCGGTCGGTGCAGGCCGCTCCGCAAGAAACATGCGGCCTTGTTCGTCGAAAGTGATTTTGGAAATTTCCGTGGGTCCGTTCGCGGCCGGCACGACGATTTCCATCTGCGCGTCGCTGCCGGGAGAGCCGTCCGGGCCAATTCCTACGGACCAAATTTGCAGTCCGTCAGCGACCGCGTAATAGAGACGATGTTGGTAAACGCCGATTCCGAAGATGCGCCGTTCCGGTGGCGCATAATTCCATGTTGCCGGCTCCGTACTGTCAAACTGCGTGCTGGTGATGGCCGGCGTTGGAGTCTTCGGCCATCACCCCGGAAAGTGCGCCGCCAAGACCGACGACCAAGCCGACGCCAACCCCGCTCGCGTAAGCAGCGTCACAGGCGGGAGACGAAATTGCCGATCCAAGATTCTCGACCGCGTTAAGGAAGTCGTTGAAGCTGCAATCGGCGCGGGCGGGGACCGACGGAAACAGCAGTGCCGCCGCGATCGCTATCGCGTGCGCCCTCGCTGCAACGCGCCGTCCAGTAGCCATCGGACGCCGTTTCAATTGCCGTAGGAGAGGGATCAAGCTTTGACGGACCACGCTACACCCAAGGGTGTCCAACAGGCAATCCGGATTCCCCCGTCGGGCGGCTCCGCCCATTGTGCGCGGGATGCGCCCAGTCCGGTAAGCCGGCGTTAAGGCTGCGGGGATAGCCTCGCTTATAATGGCGCGTAGGCGCTGTCCGTTCCGGAGATGAAGATGGCCGAACGCCGCGTCGCCCCGAGGCAGAAGAGCTTTCTGCGCGGCTGCATCTATTTCAACAACCGGCGCAGCGTGCTCGATTGCCTGGTCCGCGATCTGACCGAGGATGGGGCGCGGATCATTTTCTCGCACGCCGTGAACGTGCCCGACATTGTTGAACTTCACATTCCGCAGAAAGAGCAGACGCTGCGCGCGCATGTGAAATGGCGCCGCGGCGATGACGTGGGTCTCGATTTTACCAACGGCGAGACGGCCGCGTCTCCCGAAGACGCCGAACTCGCCAAACGGGTCGCGCAACTTGAAGCCGAGGTTTCGGCACTCAAGAAAATGGTGCGCCAAATCAAGCGCGAGCTTCCGAACGCAAACGACGCCGAAGTCGCTTAGAGCATGATCCCAAAAAGTGGACACCGGTTTTCTGAAAAGATCATGCCGCATGAACAAGCTAGAGCGGGATGACGATTCAAAGAAACGTCATCGCGCTTTAGCCGAACATCCGTTCGCCCTGCAAGTCAATCATCTGCCGCGCCTTGCCGAGCGTGAAGGTCACGGCGTCTTCGTATGTCGCGAAGGCGTCGGCGCGAACGAAACGATGCTCCTTGAGTGCGCCCGCTATTTCCCGCTCGATGGTGCCGGCAGTCTGATATTGACCTTCATTCTTGAACGGCGCGGCGCGGATGACGAAGCCCTTATATTCGACGGGCTCGGCGGGCTTTTCGGCGGCGGCGGCGGCGCCGCGGTGGCCGCCGAACAAAGCGCTTAGAAACGACATGGGTCGTCACTCCCTATAACTACTCGCCGCTGTGCCCAAACTATAGCATTCTTTTTCCTCAGTTCGCGCGATGACGCGGCCGGCGGTGCGCACCGCATCGGCTATCCGGCAAGTCTGTGCCGTGGTCTACTCGGCGGCGCATCAAGTTCGATGGAGTGCGACGAATGCCGAAAGCCTTATGGATAGTTTTCTATCACTCAATCTCCGATCCCAAAAAACTGGAGGCCTACGCGAAGCTCGCGCCCGCGGCGACTACACCCTTCGGCTCGCGTTACCTCGCCCGCGGCACGGCGGCCGCCGTCTTTGAATCCGGGTTAAAGGATCGCGTCGTCGTCACCGAATTTCCGAGCGTCGAACAGGCCGTCGCCGCGTATAATTGCCCGGCGTACCAGCAAGCGTTGCGCGTTCTCGGCGACGGCGCGGTGCGCGACGTGCGCATTGTCGAAGCCCTGGAATAAAGGCAGCCGCCCGGCGCAAGCTGCGCCGAGCGGCGGAACGCAGACTTGATTTACTTAATCAGGACGCGTGCCGGCGACGCCGCGCTGGACCTGCGGCATAGCCGAAGTCTCCGCGTTTTGCGTCGGCGGACCATTGCGACGCGTCGTCATCGGCGTATGCAAAGGAGGGGCCTCTCGCCGCGGGGGCCCACGGTGGCTGCGACGCCTCCTGCACGCGCGGCGCGTTATAGCCGCGGGCGTAGAGCGCGACCGCACGGCCTTCGTTGCCGCCTGCGGCGCGGTAAGCGCCGGCAAGATAGCGCACCGCGTAGGTCATGTTGGTTTCGGCGTCGAGCAGTCCAGCCGCCGAACCGCTATAGCCCATGGCCCGAGCCGTCCCGAGCCTGATCTGCATCAGCCCGTAATTGCCGCTGCTGACCGCGCGCGGATTGTAGCCGCTCTCGCGCACGATGACGCGGTGAACGAGCGAGGCCGGCACCCCGTTGGCGCTCGCCTGCTGCTCAACCAATCCTTCCAACTGCGATCGCCGCGCGGCCGTGCCGTCGAAAGAATTCGCGCGACTGCTTTGCCACGCGAACCGTTCGGTAGTGACGCCTTCGGTAGTGACGCCATTGTCCGCGGCGAACGGTGCAAAGCTGTCATCTCGCCATTGCCGCCCGCGCGCAAAATAGCGTGGCGAGGCAAACGCAAAATGATGGCGATTCAGTGTAGCGTGTTGGCGATGCGCGTGAGCCTGCGCCAGGGCCGGTTGCACCAACAAAATAGCCGCGCCCGCCGCGGAAGCGACGAAATGGGAGATACGCAACATCAATGCTCCATGGTTTCGTAGGAAGCCCTTCACCGCGTGCCTTTTCGCCGGTGAATCCGGCTTCGATTCGGCGTCAGGGTGCGCGCGGTGAGGCGATGTCGTGACGATGGAACAGATGAGCCGAAACGCCGATGCAGCCGAGCGGAGGCCTATTCCCTGCCGTGATAACCGCTCGAATAGAGCGCGACGGCGCGATCTTCGTCGCCATGCGCGGCGCGATAAGCGCCGGCCAGGTAACGAACCGCGTAAGCCATGTTGGTCTCCGGATCGAGCAAACCCTCGGCCGTGCCGCCATACCCCAATGCGCGCGCGGTCCCCAGCCTGATCTGCATCAAGCCGTAATTGCCGCTGTTGATGGCGCGTTCATTGTAACCGCTCTCGCGCACGATCACGCGATGAACGAGCGACGGCGGTACGCCGTTGGCGCGGGCAAGTAGCGCAATCATCAACTTGTATTTTTCGGCTTGTTCGGTCATTCGCGGCGACGAATACCCCGACAAACGCGGGGCGGGACTGCGGCCGAACTCGGCGGATGGTTGTGCTGATGGATGGGAAGGCGCGCGGCGGCCGATTTGGCCCAATAATTCCCCCAGCGACGGCGACCTAACAGCCGCTTCGCGGTGATGACGTGACGCTTGTTCAAACGGCCAATCCGCGTGCGCGGGTTGCGCCAACGCCGACAGCGCGAACAAACAAACGGCTGCGACGCGCAGCATCACCAGTGGTTCCCCGTTCACCCGGAATGGCAACGCACCATTCCATTGTCAAACCGCAGCGCACCGCGGCCGATGTTAGCGTTAATTCAGCAGCGATCGTCACGCCGGACGGAATTGCCAAATCACCCCCGCACCCCTATATACCATGCAAATCACGGCAAAAATCACGCCAAAGCGGACGCGCGCCACACTCGCGCCCGTTTCGTTTTGTCTATCCGCCGCGCAAAAGATGCAAAAAACAACAGAGAAAAACCATGCCGAGAAAGCCGGGACTGAACTCCGAATTCGTCATGTTTGATGTGGTATACGAGGACGGCACGTTGCGCTCGAACCGCAAGGTGCCGCGCGCGCTCACCGGCGGCATCGACGGCGACAAGCCGGCCCACGGATTTCTGATCGAGCAAGACCGCGATATCGCCGAAAAATCCGGCAGGCCGCTGGCCAAGATCAAAAGCATCTGCCGTTCAGGATCGCGAAAAAAAGAACGTGATTATTCCGAGGGGCAATTTCAGTAATAGTTATTCCGCCGCGTAGGGTCCTGGAGTCTCAGATCCTTGTTCGGAAGCTCTTTTAGAGCGCCTTGCGCCCGTCGCGTGGAGCCGCGCGCGCACGCGATCGACGAAGAGCTGCGCCGGCCGCTTCGGCAAGCCGGCGACGACCAGCGGATTGAGCCCGCCCGAACTCTCGATGCTGATGCGATCCCAGATCAAGCCGCGCATGTGAGCGACTTCGGCGATATGCGACAGCGGCAGGTGTTCGTCGGTGCGCCGCCACGGCGTGAGCCAAAACTCGACAAGCGTGGTCGAGATGCCGACATGGTCGGCTACCAGGCGAGCGGGGAACAACAGCCGCGTGAACCGTCCGGTCAGCAATGCCCAAACCCGGCTCGATCGTACTTCAACGTGATCGGCGCCGGAGGCGTCGTAGGACACAGCTAGCGTACTTGAGCGACGCGGCCGGGCACATGCGCCATCAGCGCGTCGAGCTGCTCGCGATTCTTTTCAAATTGAGCGAGCGTAGTCCCCTCAAGCACGCGCCCGCGCGGCAATTTGATGGTCATCGGATTGACGAAGCGGTCGTTAATCAGGATTTCAAAGTGGACGTGCGGGCCGGTGGAAAGCCCAGTTGAGCCGACGAAGCCGATGATTTGTCCCTGCCGCACGTGACTGCCGACCTCGAGTCCGCGCGCAAAAGCGGTCATATGCCCGTAGGCGGTCTGATAACCGTTGGCGTGATTGACGCGCACGTATTTTCCGTAGCCGCCCTTGAGGCCAATTTCATCGATCGCGCCGTTGCCGGCGGCGAAGATCGGCGTGCCGTACGGTGCCGCCCAATCGACCCCGGTATGCATCTTCATATAGCGCAACAATGGATGATTTCGCTCGCCGAAACCCGAGCGCATGATGCCGAGCGCAACCGGCTTACGGACCAGGAACTTTTTGGCGCTCTTTCCTGCCTCGTCGTAATAGTCGTAAGTGCCGTCGTCTGCGGTCTGATAGTGATAGTATCTCTTGGTTTCGCCGCCGACCGTGAGCGAGGCATAGCGGACTTCATTGCGCCCTTCGTTGTTCTCGTCCTCTGAATAAAGCACGTCGATTGAATCACTGGGCGCCGCCTTGCGCTGAAAGTCGACGTCATAGGAATAGATGCGAACGAGCTCTTCGATCACTTTCTGCGGAACATTGTTGCGCAGCGCCGTCTCGTAGATGCTCTGATAAAGCCGTACCCCGCCGTCCTCTTCGCTGTCCTCGTCCTCGCTCTGTTCGGCGATGTCCGCAGCGATGTTGCGCACGTCGACCGGAACATAAGTGCCGCGATCGGACAGCGCCGTCGCCGCCACCACTCCGCTGTCGTCGGATAAGATCACTCGCAGCGGCTGCAAATGGCCGAGTCCGGCGGCCGCAGCCAGAACCCGAAGCTTCGAGCCCTCTTTCAGGCCGCTGTCGCGGGCGCGCCCGAGCACCGTCAGGACACCTTTGATGTCGTCGGCCGTCGCGCCCAGCTCCCGCAGAATCGACCCGATGGCCTCGCCCTTTTTGGCAACGACGACGTGCTCGCTGCCATCGCTGGGGGCAGTGGTTTTTGCCAACAGCGTGACGTTCTCGGGCACCACGCGCGCTTCGAACCCGACATAGGGATCGGTTTCCCCCTCGGCGGCGTAATTCAGTTTGAAGTTGTCCGGGGTCGCCGCCTCGGCGCTGGCAAACAGCGGCAAATTGGCAAGCGCCCTGGCGGCGACGTCGCGCACCCGCGCCACGACTTCGTCCACCGGCAAGAACGTCGAGGGTTTGACCCGCGGCAGCAATGAATTGAGGTCACAGGTCGACGGCGTTGCCTTGCCTTTTCCTCCTGGCGGCAGGAAATCGCAGGTGACGAAAGAAACTTCCGCATCGGGTTCCGCTGCCGGCGCCTCGTCGACACTGGCGACGCTATCGGTCAACAGCTTTTGCGGGTTGAAAGCGGGAATGTTGGCCGAGACTTCCGAAACCGACAACGACAGATTGCCGGAGACACGGACGAAGGACCGCGAGCGGACGAAGTCGCGGTCGCGCACGCGAGTCGTGATGGGGACGCGGACGATCTGACGCGCGACGCTGATCTCGCTGAGCGCGGCGAGCCGATCCGTCTTGCGGATGCCGCTCAGGTGGCCGCTGAGATTGGCCAGCGCACCACGCACCGCCATCTCGACTCGCTCCGGCGCCGACGCGAAGTTGGTTTCGCCATCCAGCGAAGCAAAGACGGCGCCGCCCATGAGCGCCGCGCCGCACAGTCCGGTCAGTATGGTGCCGCAGAACCATTGGATCGACAGGCGGCGCCTGTCGATCAGACCGCCATTGCCGCCGTCGGCGGATAGCGGCGGCTCGTTGCCGAGGTTGATTGTCTCGGCTTCGAACCTCCGTTGGCCGCGTGGCTTTATTTGGTCCAAAACCGCCGTTCCCCCGCACTCGCGATCACGCGCGTCCCGCGCCGCGCCTTCCCAAGCTCGTCAAAAGTCCGGCCGATTGGTATGGCCGGGCAGCGGGCGGAAGAACAATGCCGGCGCATCGCCGGATCCATCCGCCCGAAGTTTAAGTAAATCTAAAGCGGCATTCCCCCCGGATTGCGGCATTCCCCGACACGAATGTGCAAGAACGGCGTAGGAATGTGGCTCAAGTGCGGCGCAGGTCGGCACAACCCGGCGCCAGGTCGGCGCGGGGCGATCCTGAAGTCTCGCCCGTGGGCGGTTGCAGTGCGAAGGCGCCGGCCGGGCTTTCGCGTATGCTTGTTCGACTCGTCCACAGGCCGTATTTTCCCGCTTGAACCGTTGACAATACCGGAGGCCGAAGACTATATAGCTCCTCTTGGCGCGCCGCCGCTTGGCGCGATGGCGCGTCTACGAGCCCCTCACTGTTTCTTCGGTGATCGAGCATCCGGCCATGATCGTATGGCCATGTCGGATGCGCGGGGCTTCGGCGGTTCCGGTGCTTACCGGAGACGGGGCTTCCGCCCCGGGTTGTTTGATAGGTGAATAGGAAGAAAGAGAAACGTGGACGGCGGAGTCCTTGCGGGCCGCTTTCGCGAACGGGAAACCTTTCGCGTTGCGGTCATGAAGAGACTTCGGCGGTCTAACGTTTCAAGGTTTTCTACATCGGCCGATCGCGCAAGTGATCGGACGTGTAGGGACCTCGTCAAACGTGTGATCAGCCGAGATCAAATATCTCTTCAACTTGAGAGTTTGATCCTGGCTCAGAGCGAACGCTGGCGGCAGGCCTAACACATGCAAGTCGAGCGCCCCGCAAGGGGAGCGGCAGACGGGAGAGTAACACGTGGGAACGTACCCTTCAGTTCGGAACAACCCAGGGAAACTTGGGCTAATACCGGATACGTCCGTAAGGAGAAAGATTTATCGCTGAAGGATCGGCCCGCGTCTGATTAGCTTGTTGGTGAGGTAACGGCTCACCAAGGCTACGATCAGTAGCTGGTCTGAGAGGATGATCAGCCTCACTGGGACTGAGACACGGCCCAGACTCCTACGGGAGGCAGCAGTGGGGAATATTGGACAATGGGCGCAAGCCTGATCCAGCCATGCCGCGTGGATGATGAAGGCCCTAGGGTTGTAAAGTCCTTTCGGCGGGGAAGATAATGACGGTACCCGCAGAAGAAGCCCCGGCTAACTTCGTGCCAGCAGCCGCGGTAATACGAAGGGGGCTAGCGTTGCTCGGAATCACTGGGCGTAAAGCGCACGTAGGCGGCTTTTTAAGTCAGAGGTGAAATCCTGGAGCTCAACTCCAGAACTGCCTTTGATACTGAGAAGCTTGAGTCCGGGAGAGGTGAGTGGAACTGCGAGTGTAGAGGTGAAATTCGTAGATATTCGCAAGAACACCAGTGGCGAAGGCGGCTCACTGGCCCGGTACTGACGCTGAGGTGCGAAAGCGTGGGGAGCAAACAGGATTAGATACCCTGGTAGTCCACGCCGTAAACGATGGATGCTAGCCGTTGTCGGGTTTAC
>DATNNI010000029.1:0-8043 GCA_035601915.1 Xanthobacteraceae bacterium | reverse complement strand
GCGGCCGACCCAGCGCGCGAAGGCATTCGCATTTGCGTCGACTTGATTGCGGAATTGGCGACGATCCCCGGCGTCGCCGGCGTGCACATCATGGCGCCGGGCAATGACGCGGCCATTCCGCAAGTCATTGCCGAAGCCCGCGGCCGCGTCCAACAGGCCGCGGTCTAATCTCCGCTCGGTAAATTACGGCTGGATCAATTCCCCGGCCACTCGACGGTGTGGATGCGCACCTCGGATGTCAGCGTCTTGTGCACCGGGCACATGTCGGCAATTTCCATCAGCCGCGCGCGCTGCTTGGCGTCGAGATCGCCTTCGAGCGAGATCACTCGCTCGATGTGATCGAGCAAGCCTTGCTTGGTCTCGCACTCCGCGCAATCGGCCGCGTAGATGCGGTCGTGGCGAAGCCGGACTTCGACACGATTGAGCGGCAGCTTCTTCTGGTCGGCATAAAGCCGCAGCGTCATTGACGTGCAGGCGCCGAGCGCCGCAAGCAGAAGGTCATACGGGCCTGGCCCGCTGTCGAGGCCGCCGACATTGACCGGCTCGTCAGCCGTCAGATGATGCCGTCCCGAGCGGACCTCCTGCTGGAATTTTCCCTTGCCGGTCTCGCGGACAATGACGACGTTGCGTGGAGCCTCCTCGGACAATGCGGTTTCTGCCGCCATCAACGCCTCCTGTTCGCCTTTCCCTTCCAATACGCCCTTCAGCGAGCGCATGAAAGGAAACGCCTTTCTGCGCGATCTTGATCCATATAACGTTATGCGTTATGGTCTCGCATGATTATCGGCTTTCGCGACGCCGAGACCGAAAAAATCTGGAACGGCCTACGCAGCCGAAAGCTTCCGCCACCGATCCAGGCCGGCGCGTTGCGCAAGCTGCGTCTCGTGAGTGCCGCGAAACGGGTCGACGATTTACGCGTGCCACCCGGCAACCGCCTCGAAGCTTTGCGGGGTGATCGTGTCGGACAATGGAGCATTCGTATCAATGACCAGTGGCGCATTTGCTTCCGCTGGACTGAAGGAGGCGCGGACGATGTCGAGATCGTCGATTACCACGGCTGAGCTTTTGCCTAACCCGCATCCGGGCGAAATCCTGCTCGAGGAATTTCTGAAGCCGATGGCGCTGTCGCAAACGGCGCTGGCGCGCGCCATCGGCGTGCCGCCTCGACGTATCAACGAGATCGTGCTTGGGAAGCGCGCCATCACCGCCGACACCGATCTGCGGCTCGCGCGCTACTTCGGCCTCAGCGACGGATTTTTCCTGCAACTGCAAACCGATCACGACCTGATGGCGCGGCGGCGCCAGATCGGGGAGAAGCTCCGGGCGATCAGGCCGAGAAGCAAAGCGGCGTAAAGAACTGAATGCAGAAACAAAGAAGGGCCGCCTTCGCAGGCAGCCCTTCCATTGTCAGGCCGTGGCCCGGTTGCGCAGGCGAAAAATCCGCCTCACGCACGTGAGCCCGGTGGCGGATTAGACCACCTAGGCGAGGACCTCGGCAGAGGCGAGGATCCAGTTCACGAATGCCGGCGACCGCGGCGATAGACAATGAGACACTGGATCACCTCCTTTCAGTTGTTAACGATGGGCCCAATATAACCTCACCGCCGTGATTCGGAAGAGTGGCGAAACAGGGAACAGCCGCCCTCACCTGCCCAGCTCGCGAATGGCGGCGTCGAGGCCTTCGAGCGTGAGCGGGTACATCCGCCCGCCGAGCATCTGCCGCATCATGCGGATGGACTCGGTGAAGTCCCACTCGCGCTCGGGCACCGGGTTGAGCCAGACGCAAGACGGGTAGGTATCGACAAGGCGCTGCATCCACACGCTGCCGGCTTCGTCGTTGAAATGCTCGACCGAACCGCCGGGCGCCGCGATCTCGTAGGGCGACATCGAGGCGTCGCCCACGAAAATTACCTTGTAGTCGTGTGGATAGGTATGCAGCACGTCCCAGGTCGGGGTCGTCTCGTTCCAGCGCCGGCGGTTTTCCTTCCACACTTTCTCGTAGAGGCAATTGTGGAAGTAGAGGTGCACCATGTGCTTGAACTCGGCCCGCGCCGCGGAGAAAAGTTCTTCCGTCGCCTTGATGTGCCAATCCATCGAGCCGCCGATGTCGAAGAGGAGCAGCACCTTGATGGTGTTGTGCCGCTCCGGCCGCATCAGGATGTCGAGATAACCTTTGTGCGCAGTGCCTTTGATGGTGCCGTCGAGATCGAGCTCGTCGTCGGCGCCGGTGCGGGCGAATTTGCGCAAGCGGCGCAGCGCCAGCTTGATGTTGCGGGTGCCGATCTCGACGTCGCCGTCCAGATCCTTGAACTCGCGCTTGTCCCACACTTTCACCGCGCGGAAATTGCGGTTGCCGTCCTGGCCGATGCGCACACCTTCGGGGTTATAGCCGTAGGCGCCGAACGGCGAGGTTCCCGCCGTGCCGATCCATTTGTTGCCGCCCTGGTGGCGGCGCTTTTGTTCGGCGATCCGCTGCCGCAGCGTCTCCAGAAGCTTGTCGAGACCGCCCAGCGCCTCGATCTGCTTTTTCTCTTCCTCGGTGAGATATTTCTCCGCGAGCTTCTTAAGCCATTCGGCCGGAATATCCGCGTTCATCGCCTGTTCGATCAAATCGAGGCCCTTGAAGACGTGGCCGAAAACGCGATCGAACTTGTCGAGATTGCGCTCGTCCTTCACCAGCGCCGAGCGCGACAGGTAGTAGAAGTCCTCCACCCGCCGGCCGGCGAGGTCCTTTTCCATCGCCTCCATCAGGGTGAGATATTCGCGCAGCGTCACCGGGACGCCGGCGGCCTTCAGCTCGTGAAAGAAGGTCGCAAACATGCCCACGCTGCTCCCGGCATGAGTGCCGCGCCGCAAACTTAGTGGCTGGGCCGCCGCTCGCAAACGTTTTTCCGCAGCCGAAGATATATCTTGCGTTATATCTTAATATGACCTATCTTTAGATATATCTAAACGCATCAAGGAGAAACAGAATGCGTGGACATTGCGACACTCACGAACGCTACGACGAACGCTGGGCGGCCGGCCGCCATCGGCACAGCCGATTTGGCAAACATGGATTCTTCGGACGCCATGGGCATCGGCGGAGCGAAATGGATCCCGACGATATGCGCGCCGGGCGAATGCTGGCGCAGGGCGACCTGCGGCTGATCGCGCTCGCGCTCATCGAACAGGAGCCGCGCCACGGCTACGAGATCATCAAGCTGGTCGAGGAAAAGACCGCCGAGTGGTATTCGCCGAGCCCCGGCATCGTCTATCCGACGCTCACCTATCTGGAAGAAGCCGGTTACGTCACCGCCTCGGCCGAAGGTTCAAAGAAGCTCTACACTATCACCGACGAAGGCCGCGCCTATCTTGCCGCAAATCGCGAACTGGTCGACGTCGTGCTTGCCCGCCTTGCAGCGGTCGGCGAACGCGTCAGCCGCTGGCAGCGCGACACGCGCGGCGAGCGGAGCGACCGCCGGGATCTGCCGCCGCTGACTCAGGCGGCGCTCGACCATTTGCGCGAGACCATCGGCAAACGGCTCAAAGGCGACGCCGAGGCCGAAGCGCATTTAGTGGAGATTCTCGCGCGCGCCGCCGCCGACATGCAGCGCAAGTAGCGCTAGATGTTAGACCGGCACGCGGACGGTCGCCCGCAATCCACCGAGCGGTGAATCGCCGAGCGTGATGTCGCCGCCATGCGAGCGCGCGATGTCGCGGGCAATCGCCAAGCCGAGACCTGAACTGCCCTCGTCCTGATTGCGCGCATCGTCGAGGCGCAGGAACGGCTTGAAGACATCCTCGCGCAGCGTCACGGGAATGCCCGGACCATCGTCATCGACGGTCACCGTCAACCAGCGGTGATCGCGATGGCCGGCGATCGCCACGGACGAGGCAAACCGCGCGGCGTTAGAGACGAGATTGGCCAGGCAGCGTTTAAACGCCGCGGGACGCACGGTAACTTCCGGCCGCCCCTGAAATGCGACTGTCGTGCGATGACCGTGGCGCTCGCTGTCGGCCTTGAGCTCTTCGAGCATGGCGGCCATGTCGGTCGGCGCCGGCTGCTCGCCCATGTCGCCGCGCGCGAAGGCGAGATAGGCCTCGAGCATGCCCGCCATTTCATCGACATCTCTCGTCATCGCCTCGACCTCGGCACTGTCGCCAAGGAAGGCCAGCTCAAGCTTAAAGCGCGTGAGAATGGTGCGCAGGTCATGCGAGACGCCGGCCAGCATGGTGGTGCGCTGCTCGATCGCCCGCTCGATGCGGCCCTTCATTTCCAGAAACGCCGCTGCGGCGCGACGGACTTCGCGGGCGCCGCGTGGACGAAAATTCGCCACTTCGCGGCCCTTGCCGAACGCTTCCGCGGCGTCCGCAAGGCGCACGATCGGGCGGATTTGGTTGCGCAGGAACAGGATGGCGATCGTCAGCACGACCAGCGAGGTCGCCACCATCCACAGCAGGAATATCCAGGAATCGAGATCGTAAGCATCGGCGCGCGGAACGAAAACCCGCATGATGGTATCGTCGAGCTTGATGCGCACTTCCAGGATCGAGGAGCGGCCGACGGTGTCGATCCAAAACGGCAAGCCGATCTGGCGGCGAACCTCGTCCGACAGCGCGCCGTCAAGCTGCGAGAAAAACGGTTTCGGTCCCGGCGGCGGCAACTGCGCCTCGGGGAGAAAATCAACCACCAAACCGAGCCGATCCTGGGCGATGCGGCGCAGTTGCGCGCGGTCTGCGCCCTGCGGGTAACTTTTATAGACGTCGATCAGGGTGGCAATTTCCCGGGTTACGGCGGAAGACAGGTAGTGGTTCACCAGGGTCCATTGCCGCTCCACGAACATGAAGGCGACGACCGACTGCAACACCACCATTGGCAGGATGATGATGAGGAGTGCGCGGGCGTAGAGTCCTTTCGGCAGGACTGTTTTGAGCCATTGCCCGAAGCGATCTATCGGCCCTGTTATCGGTGCGGCAATAGTTCCGGCGGTCGTTGCCGCGCTGTTTGCGGCGCTCAAAAGGTGCGCCGCAGCGCTGCGCAAGCGGCCGACGCCATCGTCGAGACTGGTCATGGCGCCGCTCATGACGCGGCCACCAGGCGATAGCCGAGCCCGCGGACGGTCTGAACAATCAGCGGATTGGCGGGATCGTTCTCGATCTTGCGGCGCAGGCGATTGACCTGCACGTCGACTGTGCGTTCGCTGACACTGTCGCCGTTGCCGGCGAGCGCCTGCCGCGGAACAGTCTCGCCGATATTGTTGGCGAGGACGCGCAACATGTCGCGTTCGCGGTCGGTCAGGCGGATCATCTCCTCGCCACGCCGCAGCTCGCCGCGCGTGAAGTGGAACACGAACGGGCCGAAGCGAGCCGATTCCGCGGGCGGCGCACTCGGCGGCCGCGCGCGGCGCAGGATGCTGGCGACACGCAGCGACAGTTCGCGTGGTTCAAACGGCTTGATGAGATAATCGTCGGCGCCAAGCTCGAGGCCTTTGATACGGCTTTCCGCGGCGTCGCGAGCGGTCAGCATGAGGATTGGCACCGTCGAGTCGGCGCGAATGGCGCGCGCGAAATCGAAGCCGTTCTCCCCCGGCATCATGACATCGAGAATAAACAGATCGAAGTGCAGGCTCTCGAGCTTGGCGCGCGCCTCGCGGGCGCTCGCGGCCGTGGTGACGCGGTAGCCTTCGCCGATCAAAAAACGCAACAGCAACGCGCGAATTCGCCGATCGTCATCGACAACGAGCAGATGCGGCGCGTCATCGGCGGGGTTCGCGGCCGGCGATGTCATGAGGCTTCGTCTTTTCCGTTCGCCCGCCCGTGATCGGCCGCGGCGATCAAGCGCAAAACCCGCTCGCGATCCCCGGCATCGATCATGCCGGCAAGAAAACGCCGGGCGCTTTCGCGTGAACCCGGTCCAAGTTCATCAAGCACGCGACTGATGCGTTCGGTTTGCAGCCCGGCAAGCTTCATCGCTAGCGCTTCGCCGTCCAGGCTGACGAAAAGAAGCCGCTGCCGGCGATCGTCGGCGCCCGCCTTCTGCACGATATAGCCCTCGTCGATCAGTTGCTTGAGCACGCGGCCCAGCGATTGCTTGGTGATCTTGAGGATGTCGAGAAGCTCCGCAACCTTCATGCCAGGATTGCGGTTGACGAAGTGAAGAACCCGATGATGCGCGCGCCCGAAGCGAAGTCTTTCCAGCACCTGGTCCGGATCGCCGACAAAATCGCGATACGCGAAGAACAGAAGCTCAATGAGATCCCAGTACGGTTGGCGCGCTTCACCGGACGTCCCGGCGGCGTCGGCCGCGGAGCGGGTTTTACCGGGTGTGCTCAGACTGATATCTGCCATTAGGTCAGCTATATTGACATATTTCGGTTTGGTTGATACCCCAAAAGCGCAACGTCATGGCGGCACTGCGCTTAGTTAGTGAGTGCCGCGGATATTGCCGCCCGGGCGCCAAACGGCGCTCTCATAGGCCAAGGGCGACCATATCGGGAGTCTCCTCCCGAGGCAAAAGCGACGGACGGCCGAGCGCAAGGCCCCAAAGCGCGTTACAATTCCGGCACGGAACGGGCCATCCATGCCTCAGGGAGGCAACTATGCCGGTGCCCTTTGATCAACGGCCAGATTTGATCTGGCTTGACGGCAAACTCATCCCGACCGCCGATTGCAAAATCAGCGTGCTCACACACGGCCTGCATTACGCCAGCACCGTGTTCGAGGGCGAACGCGCCTATGGCGGGGAGATTTTCAAAAGCATCGAGCACTCCGAACGGCTTAAGCGTTCGGCGCAGCTGATGGACTTCGAGATTCCCTTCACCGTCGCCGAGATCGAGGCGGCGAAACAGCTCGTGCTCGACCGGAACAATCAAAAGGAAGCTTACGTGCGGGCGATAGCCTGGCGCGGCTCCGAACAGCTCGGCGTTTCGGCACAGAACAACACCATCCATCTCGCCGTCGCGACCTGGGAATGGCCGAGCTATTTCGATCCGGCCCAGCGGCTAAAAGGCATCAAGCTCGATATTGCCGACTATCGGCGGCCCGATCCGAAGACCATACCGGCGCTGGCCAAGGCTTCGTGCCTCTACGCCATCTGCACCATTTCAAAGCACCGCGCCGAACGGCGCGGCTTCGCCGACGCCCTGATGTTCGACTGGCAGGGCCGCGTCGCCGAATGCACCGGCGCCAACATTTTCTTTGTCAAAGACGGCAAAATCCACACGCCGATCGCCGATTGCTTCCTTGCCGGCATCACCCGCGCCACCGCAATGACGCTCGCCCGGCGGCACAACATCGAGGTTGTCGAGCGCCGCATCATGCCTGAGGAACTCGAGGGCTTTTCCGAGTGCTTCATCACCGGCACGGCCGCCGAGGTGACCGCCGTGTCGCAGATCGCCGACTTTACGTTCACTCCCGGCCGCATCACTCAGCAATTGATGAGCGACTACACCGCCGAAGTCCAGCCCAAGGGCAAGGCCGCGGCGGCCTAAGGGCCGTCCAAAGAAGTCTTCCCCGCTGGCTTGGCGATTGTTCCCGGCAGCCGGATCGCGTTAAGCTGCAGCTCAATGAATCAGGCCATCCGCCCGCGTCTCCTCGCCTCTGTCTGTCCGCACGATTGTCCGTCGACGTGTGCGCTCGAGGTCGAGGTTTTCGCCAACAACGTCATCGGCCGGGTTCGCGGCGCCGAGGACAACGCCTACACTGCCGGCGTCATCTGCGCCAAGGTCGCGCGTTATGCCGAGCGCGTGCATCATCCCGATCGCCTGACGCATCCGCTCCGCCGCACCGGCGCGAAAGGAAGCGGACAATTCGCACCGATTTCCTGGGACGACGCGCTCGATCTGGTCGCCGAGCGCTTTCTTCGCGCCGAACAGGCTCACGGCTCCGAAGCGGTGTGGCCCTACCTCTACGCCGGAACCATGGGCTACGTGATGCGCGACGGCATCCACCGCCTGCGCCACGTCAAGAAATATTCCGGCTTCTTCTCCACCATTTGCGTCAATCCGGCATGGACCGGTTTTATTGCCGGCACCGGAAAGCTCGCCGGTCCCGACCCGCGGG
>DATNNI010000028.1:0-5035 GCA_035601915.1 Xanthobacteraceae bacterium | reverse complement strand
GCCGACCGCATTGGCCGCCTCCTCGACCGTTGAGATGTGCGGAAACACCACGCCGTAACAGCCGAGGTCGAGCGCCTGCTTGGCCTGCCATTGCGCCATCTCGACGCCGGTGACCGGCACGCGCGCCATCGGCGTTACGCCCGGCACCACCGAGCCCGCTTTGGCGATCGGCGCGCGGCTGAGCATGTATTGCAGGCAATCGCGGAGCAGCCGTCCGTCCCACGGCTGATGCTCCATCTCGAACACGCAGCCGTCGAATTTCGACGCGCTGATCATCACCGCGCCGTTGACCTCCGCAGGAGAGAAGCAGGTCAGCGCATGCTGGCCGGCTTCGAGCGCGCGGATGATGCCGTTCAATCGCGGTAAAGTGGCCATTCCCCAATTCCCTCTGCAAAGCGAACCACTATCTTAGACCCTGCAGCCACAGTCGTCATGCCCGGCCATAGCCGTTCGAAGAACGGCGTCGCTTCGCTCGCCTATGTGCCGGGCATCCACGTCTCATTACAACGGTGCCAGCCAAGACGTGGATGGCCGGGACAAGCCCGGCCATGACGCGTCGTGGTACAGTTTGACAATGCTGTCGCGCACCCTAGCATCGAATCTCGAAAACAGAATGGCGATTTGAACATGATCATTGACTGCCACGGCCATTACACCACCGAGCCGAAGGATTTGCATCGGTTCCGCAAGGAGCAGACGGCGGCCGCCAACGCCGCGGAAAAAACCGCGATGCCGTCGCGGGCTTCGCTGAAAATATCCGACGACGAAATCCGCGAAAGCATCGAGCAGAACCAGCTCAAGCTGCAGCGCGAGCGCGGCACCGATCTGACGATTTTCTCGCCGCGCGCCTCCGGCATGGGGCATCACGTCGGCGACGAGAGCGTCAGCCTCGAATGGTCGCAGATCTGCAACGATCTTATTGCGCGGGTCTGCACGCTGTTTCCGCAGAATTTTATCGGCGTGTGCCAATTGCCGCAGTCGCTGGGCGTACCGCCGAAAAACTCCGCGGCCGAGCTCGAGCGCGCCGTCAAGGAGCTGGGTTTCGTCGGCTGCAACCTTAATCCCGATCCTTCGGGCGGCTATTTCAACTCACCGCCGCTCACCGACAAGTCTTGGTATCCGCTCTACGAGAAGATTGTCGAGCTCGACGTGCCGGCGATGATCCACGTCTCCGGCTGCTGCAATCCGGCGATGCACACCACCGGCTCGTATTATTTGAACGCCGACACCATGGCGTTCATGCAGCTCATCCTGTCCGACCTGTTCAAGGACTTCCCGACACTGCGGCTGATCATCCCGCATGGCGGCGGCGCCGTGCCATTTCATTGGGGACGCTTCCGCGGCCTTGCGCTCAACAACGGACGGCCCGAACTCGACGAGATCATCAAGAACAATATCTTTTTCGACACCTGCGTTTATCACCAGCCGGGCATCAATCTGCTCGCCGAAGTGGTGCCCATCGACAATATCCTGTTCGCCTCGGAGATGGTTGGGGCAGTCAAGGGCGTTGACCCGAGAACCGGCTTCAATTTCGACGACACCAAGCGCTACGTCGACGCCTCGCCGCGGCTCGACGACGCCGGCCGCCGCAAGATTTTCGAGGGCAACGCGCGCAGGGTTTATCCGCGCCTTAAGGCCAAAGCGCCGGCGAAGGCCGCGGTGTAATAGTCGCCTTGAGCCGGCCGACACTTGACCCCCACCTTAATCCTCCCCCTTTCAGGGGGAGGAAACAATTGACCACGCGTTTTCTCTCCCCTTGCAAGGGGGAGGGTCAGGGTGGGGGTCGGTTATAGTTCGCACCACCTAGGATTTCATCGCAGTGGCCAAAGCGCACCGCAAACCGTCACAGGAAAAATCGCATGTCGTGCGGTTCGGCCCCCGTGAGATCGAGACGCTTGGCTTGGACCAGGGGTTCTGGACCGATCTCTATCACCGCTTGATGACCGTTTACTGGCCGGTGTTTTTCGGTTCGGCGGCGCTGATCTTTGTTCTCCTCAACGCGATCTTCGCGCTGTTCTATTCGTTCGGCAATCAGCCGATCGCCAACGTCACCGGCGAGCGCTATCTCGATCTGTTTTATTTCTCGATCGAGACGCTGGCGACCGTCGGCTACGGCGATATGCATCCGCAGACCGAGTATGGACACCTCATCGCCACCATCGAGATTTTCACCGGCATGTGCTTTCTCGCCGTGCTGACCGGCCTCGTATTCGCGCGCTTTTCCCGCCCGCGCGCGCGTTTCGTGTTCGCGACCCATGCCGTGGTGACCACCCATGAAGGGCGCCCGACGCTGATGGTCCGCACCGCCAACGCCAGGCACAACACCATTTCGCGCGCCACCGCGCGGCTGTGGCTCATCCGCGCCGAGCGAACCAAGGAAGGCGATCAACTGCGCCGCTTTTACGAATTGAAACTCGAACGCAGCGAACACCCGATGTTCGTGCTGAGCTGGATGCTGTTTCACTATATCGACAAGGACAGCCCGCTGCATGGCGTGACCGAATCCGAGCTTGCCGACGGCGATGCCCTGTTCGTGCTCAATGTCAGCGGCCTCGACGACAGTTCGGCACAGCAGCTTTATGCCCGCCACATCTATGCGTCGCGCGACGTGCACTGGCACCATCGCTACGTCGATATCACCAGCGTTTCCCCGCAGGGCCGTTTCCTGCTGGATTACCGGAAGTTCAACGACACTATTCCTGAGAAGCTAAGCCGCGAAGCCCGTATCGCGCCGTGAGTTTTTAGTCTCACATGCGCTTTCGGTATCACTTGTGTGCCTTCTTGTTTTCGCTTGCTGCGCCGCCATTTCGTGCGGCAGAGATTTATTGAGTTAGGCCAAAGGGTTTACCGAGGGGTCCGACCATGTCCATCCGTCCGGTGAAACGCATCGTTTCGTCGAAACCGACCATCGAGGGCGCCGGCGTCCACCTGCGCCGGGCTTTCGGCTTTGGCGATACCACCGAATTCGATCCGTTTCTGCTGCTCGACGATTTCCGCAACGACCGCCCGGAAGAGTATCGCGCCGGCTTTCCCTGGCATCCGCACCGCGGCATTGAAACCATCACCTACGTGCTGGCGGGGGCCGTCGAACACGGCGACAGCCTCGGCAATCGCGGCAGTCTTGGCACCGGCGACGTGCAATGGATGACGGCGGGCCGCGGCATCATGCATCAGGAAATGCCCCAAGGCGACACGCAGGGCCGCATGCACGGCTTCCAGCTTTGGTCGAACCTGCCGTCATCGCTGAAGATGACGGCGCCGCGCTATCAGGACATCAAGGCCGGCGAGATTCCAGAACTCGTCGATGACGACGGTACCCGCGTGCGCATCGTCTGCGGCGATTTCTGGGGCAAGCGCGGCCCAGTCGAAGGCGTCGCCTCAGATCCGCGCTATCTCGACGTCACGGTGCCGCCCGGAAAACGCAAAACGCTGGCCGTCGAACTCGAGCGGCACGCTTTCGCTTACGTGTTCGAAGGCTCCGGCAATTTTCGTGCAGCCTCGCAGCCGTTCGGCGTGCTGACCGAGAAGACCGACGGCGCCAACGAGATTTTGGTCCGCGAACAAACCGGCGATCGTTCGCTCGTCCTGTTCGATTCCGGCGAAGAAGTGACTGTTCAGGCCGGCGATCAAGGCATCCGCTTTCTGCTGGTGTCGGGCAAGCCGATCGAGGAGCCGGTCGCCTGGTACGGCCCGATTGTCATGAACACCCAGGCCGAGCTTCAGCAAGCGGTCGCCGAGCTGCGCGGCGGGACATTCATCAAATAATTTTGGGCCGCCACTTGCTTTGACCGCCGTTCGCCGTATCCCTACGCGGCATGAACAAAGTCCTGGTTATCGACCAAAACGCCGCGATCTATCGCGACCGGCTGCAGGCGGAATTCCCGGCGCTGCAAATTGTGGCGGATGGCGACGGCAAGAACCTGCCACAAGACCTCTCCGACATCGAGGTCTTCATCTCCTTCGCCATGGGATTGCCGCAAGATTTCTACCGTCGCGCGAGCGGACTGAAATGGCTGCAGTGCCTCGCGACCGGCGTCGACCACGTGTTGCGCCAACCAGACCTCGGCCCCGCTGTTGTCTTGACCAGCGGCCGCGGCGTCCACGGCGCGCCGATGCGCGAAACCGTGCTTTATCTGATGCAGGGCATAAGCCGCAACGTCGCGCGGCTCGTCGAGGACAACAAGGCGCACATCTGGGAACGCCGGTTCTACAGCTTATTGTATGGCCGGACCGCGGTCGTGGTCGGGATCGGTGTCGTCGGCATTGCCATCGGCCAGCTCCTGAAAGCCTTCGGCATGCGCGTCATCGGCGTAACGCGCACGCCGCGACAGGCCGAAGGCTTCGACGACATGCTGCCGATGGCGCAACTGAATGCCGCCGCGGCGCGCGCCGATTTTCTGATCAACGTCCTGCCGGCAACGGCAGAGAATGCGCGCGTTTTCGGTCGCGAACTTTTCGCCGCCATGAAGCCTTCCGCCTATTACATCAATGCCGGCCGCGGACAGACGACCGACGAAGCTGCCCTGGTCGAAGCGTTGCAGGGACGCCGCATCGCCGGCGCCGGACTCGATGTCTTTCAGACCGAGCCGCTGCCGGCCGGCAGCCCGTTATGGGAGCTGCCGAATGTTTTCATCACTCCGCATCTCGGCGGTTACACCTCCGACTATGAGGATTTGATCATGCCGCTGATCACGGAAAACCTGCGGCTTTATCTCGCCGGCCGGCACAGCGAGATGCAAAATATCGTCAAGCGCTGAGGAGCCAAGCGTTTACGCGTGCAACGACCGGCTAATCCCACGGCAGCACGACAATGCGGCCGACAAGATCGCCTGAGCTTGCGAGCAGATCGTGCGCTTCGCCGACACGCGCCAGCGGAAAGCGGGCGGCGATCCGGGTGTCGATGCGGCGCTCGCCAAGGAGCTTTAGCACCGCCAGCATATCGTTCATGCGCGCGCCGCGAATGCCGAGCAGGTTGAGTTCCAGCCGGATCATATCGCTTGCGGTGAACGGCATCGGCTCGCGGCCCTGCTCGCTC
>DATNNI010000027.1:0-6043 GCA_035601915.1 Xanthobacteraceae bacterium | reverse complement strand
CACCTGGATGTCCATCGAGGGCGACGACGTTGCCACCACGTCGCGCAGCTCATAGCTGCCGGTAGCCAGGACGCGGGCGAGAATGTCGTTGACGTTGGTGGCGATTGTCAGCCGCTCGATCGGCAATCCCAAAAGCTGCGCGACATAACCGGCATAAACATCGCCGAAATTACCGGTCGGCACGGTGAAGGCGACGGCACGATGCGGGGCGCCGAGCGCCACCGCGGCGGTAAAATAGTAGACCGCTTGCGCGACAATGCGCGCCCAGTTGATCGAATTGACGCCGGAGAGGTTCACCTGGTCGCGGAATTCGGCGTGATTGAACATGCCTTTCACGATGGCCTGGCAATCGTCAAAGGTGCCCTCAATCGCGACCGCGTGAATGTTGGCCGACTTTGCCGTCGTCATCATCCGCCGCTGCACGTCGGAAATGCGCCCTTTCGGGAAAAGCACGACGACATCGATGCGGCTCTCGTCGGCGAATGCCTCGATCGCGGCGCCGCCGGTGTCGCCGGAGGTCGCGACGACGACGGTCCGCCGTTCGCCGCGAGCGGCAAGAGCGTGATTCATCAGCCGCGCCAAAAGCTGCAGCGCCAGGTCTTTGAAGGCGAGCGTCGGACCGTGAAACAATTCGAGCGCAAACGTATTCACGCCGATCTGCGTGAGCGGCGCCACGGCGGGATGGCGGAAGCTGCCATAGGCTTCGCGCGCCATGCGGGCGAGGTCAGCATCGTGGACGGAGCCGGCGGTGAACGGACGCATCACCTCGACGGCGACCTCGGCGTAGGGCCGTCCGGCGAACCCCCCAATCGCGTCGCGGTCGAGGCGCGGCCATGCCGCCGGCACGTAAAGGCCGCCATCGGGCGCCAGTCCTGCGAGCATGGCTTCCGTGAAGCCAAGTGGCGCAGCGCCGCCTCGGGTGGATACGTAATGCAACCGACATTCTCCCAGCCGGCCGGGGCTTCCCCATGCCGCTAAGATGTTGATTTCCCCAGGAAATTATCTGTGGCGGCCGTCGGCGCGCCGGTCCCGGACAGGGTCACAAGTATAGGAGAGAATGGGGTTTAACAAGGAAGGCTGAGGCGCCCGCCCGCGGTATGATGAGCCTTCTTTAATCGGGTGCGATGGGCCAGATGCCGGTGAGGTCATGACGAACACTCGAGCGAGCGCAATCAGCCGTCGGCATTTGCTCCGTGCGGCCGTCGCATTTGCAGCAACGGCAGCCGCTTCGCCGGGTTGGGCTGACGATTTTGTCGACCTCAATCTGCCCAGCGAGCCGGTGTGGCGGGAATTGACCGGCGCTTTCCCGCAGAAGGGGCAGATGATCTTGCAGCGCAGCCGGCCGCCGCTTTTGGAAACGCCCTTCGAAGTCTTCGATCGCGGCGTGTTCACACCCAACGACCAATTCTTCGTCCGCTGGCACTGGGCGGTCATTCCACAGCAAATCGATGTCGCCACATTCAGGGTGGCGCTCCGCGGTCACGTCAACAATCCGCTGTCGCTGTCGCTGGCTGATATTCTCGCCATGCCGCGGGTTGAGATAGCAGCCGTCAATCAGTGCTCGGGCAATTCGCGCGGGATGTTTCAGCCGCGCGTCGCCGGCGGACAATGGGACAATGGCGCAATGGGCAATGCGCGCTGGACCGGTGTGCGCTTACGCGACCTGCTTGATCGCGCCGGCGTCAAAGCCGGCGCCGTTGCCGTTCGTTTCAATGGCTTGGATGAGCCGGTCGTGGACGGCGCCCCCGATTTCATAAAGTCGCTCGACGTTGATCACGCCCGCGATGGCGAAGTCATGGTCGCCTTTGCGATGAATGGCGAGCAGTTGCCGTTGCTCAACGGCTTCCCGCTGCGTTTGATTGTGCCGGGATGGTACTCGACCTACTGGGTGAAAACACTCAGTGACATCGAGGTGCTCGACACGCCCGACACCAATTATTGGATGGCGACGGCTTACCGCATTCCCGATACGCCGCACGCGAACGTTGAGCCCGGCCAAACCGGCTTCAAGACAGTTCCGATCAACCGCATGGTGCCGCGCTCTTTTTTCACAAATATGAGAAGCGGCGACAAGATCCGCGCCGGCGCGACGGTGGCCTTGCGCGGCATCGCCTTTGGCGGCGATCGCGGCGTGGCGCAGGTCGAGGTCTCAACCGACCAGGGGCAGAGCTGGCAAAACACGAGTCTCGGCCGCGACGAAGGCAAATACAGCTTTCGTCAGTGGAGTACACAAATCAGAGCGCCGCAATCGGGAAAGCTTGTGCTGCTGGCGCGTTGCACCAACACCCAAGACGAAGCGCAGCCGGCCAAACCAAATTGGAACGGAGGTGGCTTTATGCGCAACGTGATCGAAAGTGTTGAGCTCTCGCTCGTCTGACGGAGGATCTCGTCATGCCCACAGACGTTGATCGTCCAGAGCCGACCGAAATCATGCGCGCCGCGATCGTTGCGGCGATGCCCGTCATCCTCGCGCTCGGCGCAACATTGATACTCGGCAGCGAGGTGTGGGCTAAAGATGATCGCGCTGCGGCATCAGCGACGGCGGCGCCCAACTCGGTATCCGATGGCGGCACCACGCTGCGGTCAGTCAGTGTAGAGCTTCCGGATCCCGGGCGGTTGTTCCCAGGCGGCGACAAGGCGGAAGCGATCAACAATAATTGCCTGGCTTGCCACTCAGCGGGAATGGTGTTGACACAACCTCATCTTTCGCGCGCCGAATGGCAGAGCGAAGTCGACAAGATGCGAAATATTTACAAGGCGCCTATTGCCGCCGAAGACGTGGTCGAAATTGTCGATTATCTCGCCGGTCTCCGAAACAAATGATCGTCTGATAAGCTCGTTGCGATTCTACCCAGCCGCGCGGCGCGATTTTAATGCAAAAGCGGCAAACACGCCGAGCAGCACCAGCGCCAGCCCGTACCAGGTCACCGCGTATTGCAAATGATTGTTCGACAGGTTCGGCACGAGTTTGCCGGGCTGCGGCCACCGGCCCGCGGGCGCCGGCGATTCCTGCTCGACATAGAACGGGGCGACCCGGCCCCAGCCTTTGGCCGCCGCGATCGCCGCCGGATCGCGGACGAAGAAAATGTTCCTCTTGTCCTGCGGGGTGAACCAGCCGCGCCGCTCCGGCCAGCGCATGATGCCGGTGACGGTGATATCGCCGGAGGGCGGCACGCTCGGCACGACATTCGGTTTCCAGTTCGTGTCGGACGGTACGAAGCCCCGATTGATGACAACGACGCTACCATCGGCAAGCCGTGCGGGTGTGAGCACCCACAATCCGAAACCAGACACATCAGGGCGAAATGCCGACGCCGAGGCATAAACCAGCGCGTCCTCGTTTTTTTCGAATTTCGCGGTGAAGATGACGCGGCGATATTCGTCGTGCGCCGGATCCAGCGCCGGCCAGGTCTCGGACGTGGGCAACGCCGCGGACGGCGCCGCGAGCCTTTCATCTAGCGCCGTGATCAATCCTTCCTTCCACGTCTTGCGCTGCAATTGCCACGTGCCGAGCACGACGAGCACGGCAAACGCCAGCACGGTGGGGACGAGTAACCCGGTCCATGACCGCCGCCGCTTTCTTTCCGTCAATCGAGCTTCCGGTGGCGCACTCAAGGCTTCTTTTCGCCGAAGCGTCCCTCTGCCGCGCGGTGATGATATTGCAGCGCTATCAACAGAGCTTTCATCGGCCGCAGCGGACCGAGCGTGACAATAAGAATGAGCGGCAGCCATAACGCCGCGTGGACCCACAGCGGCGGCTGGTAGACGACTTCAGTCACCAGCGCGGCGAAGACGACAATGAAGCCGGCGAGAAACGTGATGAACACGGCAGGCCCGTCGCCCGAATCGGCGAAACTGTAATCGAGCCCGCAAACCTCGCAGCGCGGCCGCAGCGACACAAAGCCCTGGAATAGCTTCCCCCGGCCGCAGCGCGGGCAAGAACACGACAAGCCGGCGATGATCGACCCGGCGAGTGTTGTAGCGGACGGATCGCTCATCTCTTTTCCGTCACCCTTAGGCGGCCGCCAACGGGTCCGGCCCGAAGTGGCCGGCCCGATGACAAGCTCCGCGGCCCTCGAAGGATGACGAGACTGTGCGCTACTCCGGCAGCGGGACGCCGGCGCCCCACACATAAATGCAGGCGAACAGGAACAGCCAGACCACGTCCACGAAGTGCCAGTACCAGGCGGCGAATTCGAAACCGAGATGCTGCGTCGGCGTGAACTGGCCGGCCAGCGCGCGGAACAGGCACACGATCAGAAACACCGATCCGATGATGACGTGAGCGCCGTGAAATCCGGTCGCCATGAAGAAAGTGGCGCCGTAGATGTTGCCGGAATAGTGGAACGCGGCATGGCCGTATTCCCAGGCCTGCACGCAAGTGAACGAGAGGCCGAGCGCGATGGTGCAGACGAGCCCCCAGATCAGGCCTTTGCGGTCGTTGTTGAGGAGCGCGTGATGCGCCCAGGTCACCGTCGTGCCCGAGGTCAAAAGGATAAGCGTATTCAACAACGGCAAATGCCAGGGATCGAAGGTGTGGATGTCCTTTGGCGGCCACACCCCGCCGAGAAATGCCGTGCGTGCGACGTCCTTGAGCTCAGCCGGAAACAGCGCGGTATTGAAATAGGCCCAGAACCAGGCAACGAAGAACATCACTTCCGAGGCGATGAATAAAATCATGCCGTAGCGGTGCGAGATCTGCACCACACGGGTGTGGTCGTGTTCGACCTCGGCCTCAAAAATGACGTCCCGCCACCAGCCGATCATGGTGTAGGCGACGCCGATGGCGCCGATGCCGAAAATGACCGGCGCGTAAGCGACCACGTGGTGCATCCACAGAATAAACCCGAACGCCATGATGAAGGCCGAGGTTGCGCCGACCGCCGGCCACGGGCTGGGATTGACCAGGTGATAATCGTGGTGCGGTTTGGCGTGTGCAGCATCGGCCATTGTCATCGTCTCCGCTTGGCGCCCGGTGCCGGCGCGCCGCCAGTGTCGTTTATAAGCACGGTCAAGATTTCCCGGGCAAGGTACTCGCCGCCGCCTGATCCGGCACGCGTACCGGATAGAAGGTGTAGGACAACGTGATCAAGTCGACGTGGTTCTGTTCGGAATCTTCGGCCAGCTTCGGATCGACATAAAAGACCACCGCCATATCGCGCCGCTCGTTCGGCTTCATCGTCTGTTCGGTAAAACAGAAGCAGTTGATCTTCTCGAAATAAATGCCGACGGTCGACGGGCTCACATTATATCCCGCCTGGCCCGCGGTCACGCGCGCGGCTTCGTTGGTCACCGAGTAATAGACGGTGACGACCTGCCCAAGCTTCACGTCAATGGTTCGTTGCTCGGGCTCGAACCGCCAGGGCAATCCCGCCGCCACATTGGAATCGAAACGCACCGTGATGGAGCGATCGGAGGTTTGCTGCGGAGCCGCCTTTGCCACCTGCGTGGTGCCCCCATAGCCCGTGGTGCGGCAGAACCACGAATAAAGCGGCACCGCGGCAAATGACATTCCGATCATGATCGCGACCACGCCACCGCAACAAAACGCAATCAGGAGATCGCGGCGGAGCGGAGGGGCTGGCGGTTTCGGCGTGCTCATGAGCTTCGACAATTTTTCCTGCTCACAGCGGCCGCACCAGGACTGCCGGCCCTTTCACCAAGGTCACGATGTAGAACAGGACCACCAGCACCCCGAGCGCCACCGCGATCGCGATCGAGCGCGCGCGGCGGGCGCGCACTTGCTGTTCGGTCAGTCTGACGCCGTGATCCGGTTCTTCATTCATCAGAACGCTCATCGTCATGCGGCGAGGTGACCGAACAACGCCGGAGACATGTGGTCGACCAGCAGCGCGGCAAACACCAGGAAGAGATAGAGGATCGAGAAAGCGAATAGCTGCTTGCTTGCCGCAAAACCGTGCTGCTCGGCGCGTACCCGCAGCGCCAGTACCAGGAAAGTGGCGCCGCCCGCTACCGCGACCGCGCCATAGACGAAACCGGCGTAGCCGAGCACCCAGGGCAAAATCCCGAGCGGCGCCAGGAT
>DATNNI010000026.1:0-3212 GCA_035601915.1 Xanthobacteraceae bacterium | reverse complement strand
AGAGGCTGATCCTTTAGGAGGCCATAGTATTTGAGATAGTCACTGCGATCGGTGCCGCGCGTGGTGGGCCAAGGTCCGTTTTCCGCCGCGGCCGCTTCGCTAAAGAGCCGGTCGATGAGGGCCGACAATGCGGGCGCATTCAACGTGGACATTATTTTTCTCCGCGTAAGTATTCGGACACCGCCTGGCGTTCGTGCGGATCGGGCGCGCGCCGGCGCGGCGCTCACATCCGGAAACAGGCCTGCTGAAAGACTGCTGGAAATTCGTCACGTCACCAGACCCTTTCGCAACAAACGACGCCGACAAGATTAAGGCCGGTGTCTCGTTTTGCGCGTTGGGTGACGTTAACGCTTACGGCTGCCAAGAGGAGCAGGCGAGTTCATATCGCCCGCTGGATACAAGCGCAAGCTCGGCCACATGGGAGAGGTCTGCGCCGACGTGGCCCCAGATGGCACAAAATCCGCTGGCTCCGTGATGCGTGAAGCGCCTTACGGGGGAACCCGCTGATCCGGCGCGTAAATACGCTACGAGACGATCGGTGCTCTGGGCTGGAAATTGGTTGCGGGGGTAGGATTTGAACCTACGACCTTCAGGTTATGAGCCTGACGAGCTACCGGGCTGCTCCACCCCGCGTTAAGCCGCTGGATAAGCCACGCTTTTTTGCGCGGCCGCAATGGCGAAACTCATGTAGCAAGTGCCCCCTCACAAGGGAAGTGCGCAGCGCCGTATTTTTCGTCATACTGTCATCCTTAGCTCATCGAAGTGTCATGCACGCCTTCCTAGAA
This sequence comes from Xanthobacteraceae bacterium, assembly GCA_035601915.1. Classification (GTDB taxonomy): domain Bacteria; phylum Pseudomonadota; class Alphaproteobacteria; order Rhizobiales; family Xanthobacteraceae; genus BOG-931. Next base: position 2,427 of record DATNNI010000026.1, on the reverse strand, counting down.
GCGCACATGGGGGAAAAACCCGCTTTGCAGCCCAAGGCGGCGATCGGGCCTGCCGTCCGCGCCATTGGGGTCGCAATTCTTGCCGAAGCGCGTGCCGCGATCACCGATCCGGAGCGCTCGCAGCAGGAAGCCGTGCACGATTTCCGCCGCGCCACGAAGCAATGGCGCGCGCTGATGCGGCTGTTGGAACCCTTCATTCCCGATGCGGTAACGCTGCGCCAGCAGGCGCGCGATCATGCGCGCTCATTGTCCCGGGCCCGCGACGGCCAAGCCGCGCTCAATGCCTTCGACGATTTGATGAAGAAAACCGTGGCGCTGTCGGCGCGTTCGGCGGCGACCATCCGCAGCCGCATCGACGCGATCCGCGGCAGCGAGGAAGAAGCGGTGCTGACGCAGGAGCTGCGCGATACGATCATCGCCTGGCTCGACGCGACCACCGAGGCCGTCGAGCAATGGCCGCTCGATCCGTTCGATTTCTCCTCGATCGCCGCGCAACTCGCCGTCGGCTACCGCGACGCCCGGCGGCGCATACCCGACGACTGGTCGCAAGCGACCGCCGAAGATCTGCACCAGCTGCGCCAGCGCGTGGTCGACCATCGTTATCATATGGAACTGGTCGACCCGCTATGGCCGCGGCACGGTCGCATGTGGACCGAGGAAGCGGAGCGGCTGCGCGACCGGCTCGGCCGCTGCCAGGACCTCGAAATACTCAAACGGCTCACCGGGCCGCATCAGCCGCTGGCGCCCTGGCGCTCGCGGCTGACTCCCGCTTGCGCCGAACGCACCGCCGCGCTTGCGCATCGCGCCGCACGTATTGCTTCGCGCTTGTTCGCCGAAAAGCCGAAGGCTTTCCGCCGCCGGTTGGAAACGCTGTGGGAGCACGGACGCTAGGCGGCGCCTGTATCGATCGGACGCGTAGTAGCGAAAGCGTCGAACGCTTCAGCAAAAAGAGCAAGCACCGACGCTGGATCATTGGCCGCCAGAACGCGGCCGCGGTGGCTTTTGAGCAAATGCTCTGGCGCGTTGGCCGCGGCGGCGGCCTCGTTGAGGGCCCAGCTCAGATGCTTCCGCGCGTGGCGAAGCCCGACCTCGACGCCGTAGAGCGCGAGCGTTTCGCCGTAAAGCGCGCTGACGAGCGCAAGCTGCTCGCTCGAGCGCGGCGGCTTTTCGCGCGCGCCGGTCGCAAGATAGCGCGCGAGCTGGCCGGGAAACCACGGACGGCCTTGCGCCCCGCGGCCGACCATCACCGCGTCGGCGCCCGATGCCGCGAGCGCCGCGTCAGCATCGCCGAAACTTTCGATGTCGCCGTTGACCACGACCGGTATCGACACGGCGTCCTTAACCGCGCGTACCGCCCGCCAGTCGGCGCGGCCCTTGTAAAACTGGCAGCGGGTGCGGCCATGCACGGTGACAAGTTTCACGCCGGCATCTTGCGCGCGCCGCGCCAATTCCGGCGCGTTGCGTGTCCGGTCGTCCCAGCCGAGCCGCATTTTCAGCGTCACCGGCACGTTCACGGCCTTGATCACCGCCTCGATCAGGGTGAGCGCATGCGCGAGATCACGCATCAGCGCCGAACCGGACTGGCCGCCGGCGACGTGTCTCGCCGGGCATCCCATGTTGATGTCGATGACGGCGGCGCCGGCATCTTCCGCGATGCGCGCCCCCTCCTCCATCCAGCGTGCCTCACAGCCGGCAAGCTGCACGACGTGAAGTCCCGCGCCGTGATCGGCCATCCGCCGCCGCGCCATGCGCGTTTGCGCGGGACGCCCGCTGCCGGCAAGCGCCGCGCAAGCGGTCATTTCCGAGATCACGAGGCCGGCGCCGAGCGCCGCCGCCATCCGGCGGAACGGCGCATCGGTGACGCCCGACATCGGCGCCAGCAGCACCGGATTGGAGAGCGCGTAACGGCCGATGGAGAACGACTGCATGCGAGTTTGTCTTCGTCGATGGTCCACGATCAAAACGCCTTGAGCACGTCGGTGACGTGATCGCGATCAGGCGCGGTGATGCAAAACCCGACGCACAGATACGGAATGGAATCGTGCGGATTATGGCCGCGATGCATTTTCCCAATCGGCTCGGAATAAACGTCGCCCGCTTTGGCGCGGATGAGAATTCCGTCTTCGAAATGGGCCTCGAAAATGCCCTGCAACGCGAGAAAGAACGTCGCACCATTGTGGCAATGAAAATTGGTCCAGCCTTTGGGCACGATCTCGGCCGTGTAGATCTGAACCTTCGCCTGCGGGTCCTTGGGGATCGACGCGTAAAGCTCGTCAAACAGCACACGCCGGTGCAGCTCTTGCCCGGGCGGCACAAGGCCGCCGATCTTGAGTGTCAATGCGTCGATCTGGTCGTCAAATAAACTTGTCATGCAGGGGACTTTATTCCGGCGGTTGTTTTGCGCCGTCAACGTACGCGCTCGGCGGG
>DATNNI010000025.1:0-4226 GCA_035601915.1 Xanthobacteraceae bacterium | reverse complement strand
GCGGGCTTTCGCGCGGTGCCGGGCTGCGTGGTGCGCCGCTCGGCCTATATCGCGCCGGGCGTGGTGCTGATGCCGTCCTTCGTCAATCTCGGCGCCTATGTCGATCAAGGCACCATGATCGACACTTGGGCCACGGTCGGCTCCTGCGCCCAAATCGGCAAGAACTGTCATATCTCAGGCGGCGCAGGCATTGGCGGCGTGCTCGAGCCGCTGCAGGCCGGCCCGGTGATCATCGAGGACAATTGCTTTATCGGGGCGCGTTCGGAAATCGCCGAAGGCGTCATTGTCCGCGAGGGCGCCGTGATCTCGATGGGCGTGTTCATCGGCGCATCAACCAAAATCGTCGACCGCAATAGCGGCGAGATTTTCCAGGGCGAAGTGCCACCCTACGCAGTCGTCGTACCCGGCAGCCTTCCCGGAAAGCCGCGGGCCGATGGCGCGCCGGCGCCGAGCCTTGCATGTGCGGTCATCGTCAAGCGCGTCGACGAGAAAACCCTCGCCAAAACCAGCATCAACGAATTGCTGCGGGATTAGGCCGCGCATGGCGCCTATGAACTGGCTTTACTTGTTCAACGGGTTTCATGGCCGCATCGGCCGCCAGACGTTCTGGCTGGCGAGCGGCATATTGATCCTTGCCGAACTCGTAGCCGGTTTCCTTGCCGAACAAATCCAGGGTGACCGGCTGGCGGCCATTGTCGATCTCGCCTTCACCTATCCGGAATTCGCCGTCGCCATAAAACGCCTGCACGACCGAAACCTGCCGATTTGGTTGTTGGTGTTCTTTTTCGGCGGTGCCGCTCTGACCGACCTCTTTTCGCTGCTGGGTATCGGCGGTGGCGATGACAGTCCGAACGTGCTTTTGCTGGCGGTTGAAGTCCCGGTGGCGGTTTTGGGGCTGGCGTTGCTGGTCGAGTTGGGCTTTCGCCGCGGCACCGTTGGCCCCAATCCAAACGGACCGGATCCGCTGGCGAGGACTTGAGACGAACGACGGCCATGGAGGCAGTTCATGAGTGACGAACGTTCGATCGGGATTGCGCAGGCGGCGCAGCAGCAAGGGCCGCTCTCAAAGGATACCCGCACGCTGTTACTGTATGACGCCAACCGAAAAAGTGCGGTGATCGCCTATATCCTTTGGTTTTTTCTAGGTTGGTTTGGCGCACACAATTTCTATCTTGGACGCAAGGGCGTCGGCATCGCCCAGGTGCTGCTCACTATTTCCGTGATCGGATGGTTCATCACGCTCGTCTGGGTCGTGGTGGATGCATTTCTCATTCCCGGCTGGGTGCGCCGGGAAAATAATCTCTTGCTGATGCAGCTTGGCGCGTGATGCGCTTATTGGAAATCACGCTGTGAACGCCGACCCGGTCGCTATCGCCCGCGATCTCATTCGTTGCCGCTCAATCACGCCGGAGGAAGGCGGCGCGCTTGCTTATTTGCAGGGAGTGCTGACGAAGGCCGGCTTCGCCGTCCACCGCCAGACATTTACCGAGAACGGAGCGGCGCCGGTGGAGAATCTGTTCGCGCGCATCGGCGACACTTCGCCCAATCTCGCTTTCGCCGGCCATACCGACGTCGTGCCGCCGGGCAACGAGACGGCCTGGCGTTACCCGCCGTTTGCTGGCGAAATTACCGGCGATAAACTTTATGGGCGCGGCGCCGCCGATATGAAGGGCGGCATTGCCGCTTTCGCCGCGGCGGCGCTCGATTACCTTGCCGCCAATAACGGCCGGCCAAAGCGCGGATCGATCTCGTTCCTGATTACCGGGGATGAGGAAGGCGTGGCGGTCAACGGCACGGTCAAGCTTTTGCAATGGGCGGCCGCGCGCGGCGAAAAGTTCGACCATTGCGTTCTCGGTGAGCCGAGCAACGTCGAGAGCATCGGCGACACCGTCAAAGCTGGACGGCGCGGTTCGCTCAACGGCACGCTGATTGTCGACGGCCGCCAGGGCCACGTCGCCTATCCCGACCGCGCCGACAATCCGATCCGCGGACTTGTCACGCTGATCGCCGCCTTGCAGGCGCCGCTCGATCAAGGCAGCGACTTGTTCGATCCCTCGCACCTCGAATTTACTTCGGCCGACGTCGGCAACGTCACCGTCAATCTTATTCCGGCGCAAGCGCGAGCGCGCTTCAACATCCGCTACAACGACCGGCACACCCAAAGCGCACTTAAAACGCTGATCGAAGAGCGAACGAAAACTGCCGCCGGTGGCCGCATCCGCTACGCGTTCGAATGGCAGCCCTCAAATGCCGATGTGTTCGTCGCCAAGCCCGGCCCGTTTACCGAGCTCGCGGTTGCCGCTATTGCCGAGGTGACGGGAAAAAAACCAAAACTCTCGACGTCCGGCGGCACTTCGGACGCGCGCTTTATCAAGGATTATTGCCCGGTGCTGGAATTCGGTCTGGTTGGCGCAACCATGCACCAGGTCGACGAATGCGCGCCGCTTTCCGATCTGCGCACGCTCACGGCGATTTATCGGCGGATCATCGAAAAATATTTCGGCGAGTTGGTATTGTGAGGGCGGCCGCTGGGCGGCGCCGCGATCATGTAGTACGCGCTTACCGGCTCAAGCGACCCGGCGTATGCCCGCAACGTTTGCGAACAGCGCTCGCAGTTGGCCAGAGGGGAGGGGACGGCTAATGAGAAAACCCTGCGCCTCACTGCAGCCCTCGCTTTGCAGATAGGCGCGCTGCGCCTCGGTTTCCACGCCCTCGGCAGTCGTCGGCATGCCGATGCTGTTTGCCAAGTGGATGATCGAACGCACGATAGCGCTGCCGTCCTTATCCGCCGGCAATTCGCGGACGAATGATCGGTCGATTTTAATTTTGTCGAACGGGAATTTCCGCAGGTAGCTCAGGCTTGAATATCCAGTACCGAAATCGTCCATGACAATGCGCGTCCCCATGCTTTGCAGCTGGTGTAACGCATGCATCGTATTCTGATTGTCGTCCAACAGTGTCGTTTCGGTTATTTCAAGTTCGAGGCGTTTGGGGCACAGTCCGGTCATGGCGAGCGCATTGACCACATTCTGCACGATATTGCCGGTGCGGAGCTGAACTGCCGACAAATTGACTGCCAGGCTCACGTGTTCTGGCCATTGTCTGGCGGCGTTGCAGGCTTCGCGCAAAACCCAGTCACCGAGCGGCGTGATCAGCCCGATTTCTTCGGCGAAGGGAATGAAATCCACAGGGGGGATCATCCCCCGTTCTGGATGGTTCCAGCGCAGCAACGCCTCCAGCCCGCTGATGCATCCCGACGATAGATTGCACACCGGTTGATAATGCAGTTCGAACTGCCCGGCATGCAGCGCGTGGCGCAGGTCGGATTCCAGAGTACGGCGCGCCTGCGCGCGAGCGTTCATTTCCGGTAAAAATGAGCGACGGACGCCGCGCCCTTCAGCCTTGGCGCGGTATAGCGCCAAGTCGGCGTTGCTCAAGAGCACATCGGGATCGCAGCTATCGTCGGGCGCGAGCGCAATACCTATGCTGCAGCCGAGGCCCAGGCGATGACCCTCTATGTCGTAGGGCCGCTCGATGGCATCCATGATTCGGTCGGCCAGCTGACCGGCCTCTTCCGGCCGGCCCTTTACAACATGAATAACGGCAAATTCATCGCCGCCCAACCGCGCAACATTATCGGACTTGTCTACCGAATTCTTCAATCGCTCGGCAATCGCGATCAGCAGCAAATCGCCGATACGATGTCCCAGTGTGTCGTTGATCAGCTTGAAATGGTCGAGGTCGATGAAGAGCAGCGCCAAGCCGCCGCCATCTTCGTCCATCCGCCCGAGCGCGCGGATGAGATGATCGCGGAAGTGAGCGCGATTGCTCAATCCGGTCAGCGCGTCGTGCTGGGCCATGTAGCGGACGCGCTCCTCGGATTGCTTGCGCTCCGCGATCTCATTCTCCAGCCGGTGGTTGGTCGCCTCCAATTTTTGCACATGATCGGCCAGCCGGTGCTCGGCTTGTTTGCGTGCCAACTGATTCTGCAGCCGCGCATTGGCGATGGAAAAGTTGATTGGCTTGGTGACATAGTCGTTGGCTCCGAGCTGGAGAGCTTCCACGACATCTTCGGTGTCGACCTTTGCGGTGACCATGATGACCGGCAGGTTGGACGGCGAGTGGCTGAGGCGGATCGCCTTGAGCACCTCAAAGCCGTTCATTCCTGGCATCACGATGTCGAGCAGAACCGCGTCGAAGCTTTGCGCCCCGATCAGACTCAGCGC
>DATNNI010000024.1:0-4669 GCA_035601915.1 Xanthobacteraceae bacterium | reverse complement strand
GTATGGCGTATCGCTCGCGGGCTTTGTCGAGTTACGCGAGGAGAGCCAAAAGACCGACCGGTTCGTGGTGCGCGTCGACCGCATCGCCGGCAATCGCATTGTCGAGACGCCGCAGCGCGTGCGGCTTTCGGTGCGCCGTGGGAAGACGCCACCGGCCGGCGCTTTTGTCGAGGTGAAGGCGCAGCTCAATCCGCCGCTACAACCGCTCCGCCCCGGCAGCTACGATTTCGCCCGGGACCTTTATTTCCAGCGTCTCGGCGCCTCCGGTTTCGTTCACGGCGCGATCAAGATCGTTGCGCCGCCGGTCGAGGCGGGATGGCGGCTGCGCGCCAACGCCTACATTCAAGGATTGCGCGACGCCATCGACTTCCGGATTCGCTCGGTGCTTTCCGGCGATGTCGGCTCGATTGCGTCGGCGCTGATCACCGGCAAGCGCGACGCCATCTCGGAGCATCTTTACGACTCGATGTTTGTGTCCGGCATCGGCCACGTGCTTTCCATCTCCGGCTATCACATGGCCGTGGTCGCGGGCGTGGTGTTCTTCATTTTCCGTGCGCTATTGGCGCTGATCCCGGGCCTGAGCGAGCGCGCGCCGATCAAAAAATGGTCTGCGTTCGCCGCCCTCCTGGTGACGACATTTTATCTGGTTCTGTCGGGCGCCGAGGTCGCGACCCAGCGCTCGTACATCATGATCGCAATCGTGCTCATTGGCGTGCTGCTCGATCGTCCGATCCTGACGCTCCGAACCGTCACCATTGCCGCGCTGGTGGTGTTGCTGTTTGCGCCGGAAGCCGTGGTGCACCCGAGCTTCCAGATGTCGTTTGCGGCAACGCTGGCCCTGATCGCGGGCTATGAACGCGGCATTCCGTGGGCGCGCGCCGGCACCGACACCTCACTCGGCGCGCGCGCCGCGCTGTGGGGCGTGCGCGAGATGCTAAGTCTCGTCGTCGCCTCGCTGCTCGCGGGCCTCGCCACCACGCCCTATGCAGCATTCCATTTCCACCGCGTGGCGCCCTACGGGGTGCTCGCTAATCTGCTCGCCATGCCGATCGTTTCCGGCTGGGTGATGCCGATGGGCATACTCGGCGTCGTCACCATTCCCTTCGGATTCGACGGCGTGTTCTGGCGACAGATGGGCTACGGCATCCAATGGATGGACCTGGTCGCGCTTTGGGTCTCGAGCCTGCCGGGTGCATTTGGCCGCGTCGCCTCTTTCGGCACGGGACCGCTTCTTCTGGCGACCGCGGGCTTGCTTCTGATCTGTTTGTTAAAGACACCATTGCGCCTGAGCGGGCTGTTCTTCGTCGCACTGTCGATCGGATTGGCGTTGCGTGCGCCGTTGCCTGACATCGTAGTTGCCGCGGACGGACGCACTTTTGCGGTGCGCGGCACGAACGGCAAACTCTCCTTCCATCGCACCGCGAGCGACCCCTTCGCCATGCGCGAATGGCTCGCCGCTGACGCCGACGGTCGCGACGTGACCGATCGCGGACTAGGGGAGGGGATTGCTTGCGATCCGGCAGGCTGCATCGGCAAGCTTCCCGACGGGCGTTTGGTGTCCTATGCGCTCGCGCCCGAGGCGCTTGAGGAAGATTGCCGCCGCGCCGCTATCGTTGTCGTGACCACGCGCGCGGCACCGCCGGACTGCAACGCTCTTGTCGTCGGCCGTGAGCTGTGGCGAACGCGCGGCGCACTCTTGCTCCGCCGCGATGGCGGCGATGGTTTTGTCATCGATGCGGCACGGCCGGAAAATTTCGATCGGCCCTGGGCGCCGCGGCCGAGCCGCGCAGCTAGCGGAGCAAATTCTGACAGTGAAGCGCGCCCGGCAGCCGAGCATACGGTGCCGCGCGATGCGACTCCGAAGCCTGAAGATTTGCAGGCGGACGATTGATTAGCGGGATGATCAATATCGGCGAAAAAGCCCGACGAGCTTGCCCTGAATGCGTACGCGATTGGGCGGCAGAATGCGCACCTCGTAGGCGGTATTGGCCGGCTCGAGCGCGATCGAGGCGCCGCGGCGGCGGAAACGTTTGAGGGTGGCCTCATCGTCGTCGATTAAAGCGACAACGATGTCGCCGGTGTCGGCGGCTTCGCTGCGCTTAAGAAGCGCGATGTCGCCGTCCAGAATGCCGGCATCGATCATCGAATCGCCGCGCACTTCGAGCGCGAAATGCTCGCCGGGGCTCAACAAGTCCGGCGGCATGTTGATGACATGGCTGCGGGTCTGGATCGCTTCGATCGGGGTGCCCGCGGCAATGCGGCCCATCACCGGCACCGCGACTGGGCGGCCGCTGTCGTCCTCGGAGGCCGCACGCACCCGGCCGAGATTGCCTTCAATGACGCTTGGGGTGAAACCGCGGATGCGGTTCGCCGCCATGCCATGGGCAATCGATTCGGGAAGCTTGATCACCTCAATGGCGCGAGCCCGGTTCGGCAAGCGGCGGATAAAGCCGCGCTCCTCAAGCGCCGTGATCAGCCGGTGAATGCCGGATTTGGAGCGAAGGTCGAGCGCATCCTTCATCTCGTCAAAGGAGGGCGGAACCCCGGCCTCCTTGAGTCGCTCATGGATAAAACGCAAGAGCTCAGCCTGCTTGCGTGTGAGCATCGGCGCTCCCTCTCTGGCTGCCTCAACTACCGAAACAAATCATGAACGGACACTATCCGTTCCATATGTGTTCTGCAACCATTTAATTTGAAGTGAAGAAAACGGGGGGTGGCGCCACACGCCCGCTTAACGCTCGAATTTAACGATCCGGCAGGCGCTGCCGGCTTTCGCCGCCGGCTCATAAGGTTCTCGGATCAAAAGACAATCCGATTTGGCCAGCGGCAGCATCATCGAAGAGTCCTGGATCGGAAAGGGCGTTGCGATCAGACCCTGAGCCGACTCCGTGAGTGTCGCGCGCAAATAATCGGCGCGCTCGTCGTTCCCGGCGAGATCGCAACCGAGCACAGCCGATTCGATATCGAGCGCCACATCGCGTCGTCCGGCGAGCGTGCGGATCAACGGGACGAGAAAAAGAAACGCGCAAACGTACGCCGAGACCGGATTGCCGGGAACGCCAAGCACATGTGTCGTACCGATCCGGCCATGCATGAGCGGCCGCCCGGGACGCAAGGCGAGCCGCCAGAACGAAAGCGTCATGCCCTCGGCGGCAAAAGCTTTCTGCACCAAATCATACTCGCCGACCGAAGCGCCGCCGCTGGTCACCAGAATATCGGCCCCCGCCTCGCGTGCTCGGCGCACGGCCGCGACAGTATCGTCAAGCCGGTCGGCGACAATGCCCAAATCGACCGCGTCCGCACCTTCGCCGCGCGCCAGTGCCGCAAGCGCGAACGTATTCGACGACACGATCTGGCCTGGCGCGGGCTCAACGCCGGGCGGCACCAGCTCGTCGCCGGTGGCGAAAAACGCGACCTTCGGCCGCCGATATACCGGGACGAGCGGATGATTCATGCCAGCGGCAAGCGCGAGGTCGCGCGCGCTCAAGCGATGGCCGGCAGAGAGCAAAGTTTCGCCGGCCCTGAAATCGAGTCCCTGAACTCGGATATGCCGGCCGGAAGCGCTCGACTTCTCGACTTCGACGCGATCACCGTCACGTTTGGTGTTTTCCTGAATAACGATGGTGTCCGCGCCCTCAGGCACTACGCCGCCGGTAAAGATGCGCGCCGCTTCGCCGCGCTGAAGCTGCCGCGCGAACGGCCGGCCGGCGGCAACCTCGCCGACGACCTTCAACTGCACCGGCGCGTCGGCTGCGTCGGCGGCGCTTACGGCGTAGCCGTCCATGGCGGAAACATCCGCCGGCGGTTGCGTGCGCCGCGCCGTAAGCGGATAGGCAAGGACGCGGCCCTCGGCATCGCCAAGCGGGACCTCTTCAGCCCGGAGCGGGGCGGCCTGCGCGAGCACGCGGTCGAGCGCCTCGGCTACCGATAGAAGCGCCACTTGCTAATCCTTCGCGCGGTAATGGCCGCTACGGCCGCCGCTCTTCTTGATGAGCCGAATGCCTTCAATCCGCATGCCGCGTTCGACCGCTTTCACCATGTCATAGATGGTAAGGCACGCGACCGCGACAGCAGTCAGTGCTTCCATTTCCACGCCAGTTTGGCCGGCGACTTTGACGCGGGCGCGCACATTGATCCCAGGCAGCTTCACGTCAGGCGCAAGCTCGATTGCGACTTCGGAAAGCGCAAGCGGATGGCACAGCGGAATGAGCTCGTGCGTGCGCTTGGCGGCCATGATGCCGGCGATGCGTGCGACCGAAAGCACATCGCCTTTCTTGGCATTGCCCTTGCGCACGATGTCGAGCGTCGAGCGTCGCATTATGACGCGCCCCTCGGCCAGCGCCTCGCGCTCGGTCGTCGGTTTCGACGACACATCCACCATGCGCGCTGCGCCGCGCGCGCCGAGATGGGAGAGTCGCCGGCGATGGGGCATGTCGCTATCCGGCGCCGCCGCGCAGGCCCCGGTCCGAGACCGCCGCGGAGTCGCCCGCGGCGCGCGCCAACAGCGCGCGCGTGGCGTGTGCAACGTCGTCTTGCCGCATCAAGCTTTCGCCGACCAAAAAAGCCGACATTCCGGCCGCGGCGAGGCGGGCAAGATCGGCCGGAGTGAAAATGCCGCTCTCGCCGACAATGACGCGGCCGGGCGGCACGAGCTGCGCCAGCCGCTCGG
>DATNNI010000023.1:0-3013 GCA_035601915.1 Xanthobacteraceae bacterium | reverse complement strand
CCCGCCGCTTTGAGCCGCAGCACGGCAAGATCAGAGTGCTCGTCCTTGAGCGCCACCTCGGCGTCGAACTCGCGCTTGTCGGCGAGCGCCACCTTCACTTCGCTCGCGCCTTCGATGACGTGGTAATTCGTGACTACAAGCCCGGCGGCATCGATGATGACCCCGGAGCCGAGCGACCGCAGCACTTGCTCGCGGGGCACCGCGCCAAAAAACTGCCGGAACAGCGGATCGTTCATGAACGGGTTGCGGTTTTCGACGACCCGGGCCGCGTAGACGTTGACCACCGCCGGCGCCACGCGCTTGACGACTGGCGCGAAGGAAAGCTGCAACTCGGCGGCCGCAGACGGAAGACGGCGGTCTTGCGCGGGCGCGGCCGACGACACGGCTGCCAGCGCGAGAACGGCCACAGCGAGCTTCGTTGCCGGGAGCCGCGAGCGATGCATGATAATTCCCAAATCGGCGCCGCCCCGATATAGGCGCGCGAACGGGTCTTTAGAAGCGTGGCCTGCGACCGCCTATGCGGCGGCCGGAGCCGACGCTTCGGCGCGGACTTGAACCGGGCCTGAATCCTTACCCTTGGCCTCGACGTCGCGATCGACGAACTCGATGACGGCAACCGGGGCGGAATCACCGTAGCGGAAGCCGGCTTTCATCACCCGGAGATAGCCGCCGTCGCGGCCTTTATAACGCGGACCGATGACGTCGAAGAGCTTCTTGACCATGCTGAGATCACGCATCTGCGCGATAGCTTGCCGGCGCGCGTGCAGGTCGCCGCGTTTGCCGAGCGTCACCAGCTTTTCCACGATCGGCCGCAAGTCCTTGGCCTTGGGCAGCGTGGTGGTGATCTGCTCATGCTTGATCAGCGCATTGGCAAGATTGGCCAGCATCGCCTTGCGATGGTCCGAGCGGCGGTTGAATTTTCTGTGCGTTTTCGCGTGGCGCATGCGGTCCTACCAGTTTACGCAATCGTCATCGCACTGCTTGTGCGGGCTATTCCCGTCTTCGTCGCATTCAAAGACGCGGATGGCCGCGAAAAATCGCGGCCATGACGACGATACTCAGTAATGGTCCTCGAAACGTTTTGCGAGTTCCTCGATGTTTTCGGGTGGCCAGCCCGGCACTTCCATGCCCAGATGCAGGCCCATCTGTACCAGAACTTCCTTGATTTCGTTTAGCGACTTGCGCCCGAAATTCGGCGTGCGCAGCATTTCGGCCTCGGTCTTCTGCACCAGATCGCCGATATAAACGATGTTGTCGTTCTTCAAGCAATTGGCCGAACGCACCGAAAGCTCGAGCTCGTCGACTTTCTTCAAGAACGCCGGATTAAAGGCGAGATCGGGGATCGCCTCGGTCGCCGTTTCGCGCTTGGGCTCTTCGAAATTGACGAACACGTTGAGCTGGTCTTGCAGGATGCGCGCGGCGTAAGCGAGCGAGTCCTCGGGGCTGACCGCGCCGTTTGTCTCGATCGACAGCGTGAGCTTGTCATAGTCGAGAATTTGGCCTTCGCGAGTGTTCTCGACTTTGTAAGAGACCTTGCGCACCGGCGAGTAAAGGCTATCGACCGGGATAAGGCCGATCGGGGCATCCTCGGGGCGATTGCGCTCCGCCGGAATGTAGCCCTTGCCGGTATTGACGGTGAATTCCATGCGGATTTCCGCGCCCTCATCGAGCGTGCACAACACCAGATCCGGATTGAGGACGACGATGTCGCCGATCGTCTGGATGTCGCTCGCCGTCACCGTGCCCGGACCTTGTTTCTTCACCACCATGCGCTTGGGCCCTTCGCCCTGCATCTTGATGGCGATGTCCTTGATGTTGAGCACGATGTCGGTCACGTCCTCGCGCACGCCGGCGATCGAGGAGAATTCATGGAGCACGCCGTCGATGTGCACCGACTGCACCGCGGCGCCTTGCAGCGAGGAGAGCAAAATGCGGCGCAACGCATTACCGAGCGTCACACCGAAACCGCGCTCCAGCGGTTCGGCAACCACAGTCGCCGATCGCCGGGCGTCGCCGCCGGGTGCGACCTGAAGCTTGCCCGGCCTAATCAGTTCCTGCCAATTTTTTTGAATCGTCACATTGTCACCCATAGCATTGCGCGGCGCGGCTACGTCGCGCGACCCACTCCGCTCAGTGGGATCAGAATCGGTGGTGCCGTGTTCGAGCGGCGGCAAATGATCGACTTCCATCAGCAAAATTCCTATACACGCCGCCGCTTCCGCGGACGGCAACCGTTGTGCGGGATCGGTGTTACGTCGCGTATCGAGGTAATGGTGAACCCGGCCGCTTGCAGCGAGCGCAATGCAGATTCGCGGCCGGAACCAGGCCCCGCGACTTCGACCTCAAGCGTCCGCATCCCATGTTCTTGAGCTTTCTTGGCCGCATCCTCGGCGGCGACCTGCGCCGCATACGGGGTCGACTTGCGCGATCCCTTAAAGCCCATGGTCCCGGCCGAAGACCAGGCAATGGTGTTGCCTTGGACGTCGGTAATGGTGATCATGGTGTTATTGAAGCTCGCACTTACGTGCGCAACGCCCGAGGCGATGTTCTTACGCTCGCGTCGGCGAACGCGCGTGGCTTCCTTGCCCATTTTGAACCCTTTCGGATCGAAACCGGCCGAGCCGGTCCGCCTAAAACTCTATTCGACGCGCTATTTCTTCTTGCCGGCGATCGGCTTGGCCGGCCCCTTGCGGGTCCGTGCATTGGTATGGGTGCGTTGCCCGCGAACCGGTAGGCCGCGGCGATGACGCAATCCCCGGTAGCAGCCAAGGTCCATTAGCCGTTTAATGTTCATGGCGACTTCGCGCCGGAGATCGCCCTCGACCATATAATCGCGGTCGATCACCTCGCGCAGTTGCAACACTTCCTGGTCGGTCAATTGCGAGACTCGCCGTGCCTCGGGAATCGATACCTTGTGCACGATTTCCTTGGCCTTAGCCGGACCGATACCGTGGATATACTGCAACGCGACCACGACGCGCTTGTTCGTCGGTATGTTGACGCCAGCAATTCG
>DATNNI010000022.1:0-10483 GCA_035601915.1 Xanthobacteraceae bacterium | reverse complement strand
CTGCGGGCGCCAAGATGCTCTACGACGTCCTGAGCGACGCGTTGGCTCCGCAGCAGAACGCCGCAACTCACGGCGACGTGCCAAAACAGTCGGTTGAAAACCCGGCAACCGACCGTGCGTCGCAGAGCACTTTGACTCCCGCCGACTTGGCGCCGGCCTGGCGCGGGCCTCCCGTCCGCAAAGACAAGCACGCGGCATAACATCGCCGGCCGGCCAATTTAAAACTCCAATACTCCGATATCTTGGCGCCGCTCCGGCCCGCGCCTGCGCCGTTTTGCGTCCAACTGCGTGGAACTTTGCCGACATCGACCTCGCGGGCGAGGTACTCTATATAACGCCGAAGGGACGGCGCGACGCGATGTGATGAGCGAGATTGCCGACATTATCGAAAATTTCGAGAGCCTCGATGACTGGGACGATCGTTACCGTTACCTGATCGAGTTGGGGCGTGAATTGCCGGTATTGTCGGCGGCGGCTCACAGCGAGGCCAACAAAGTGCAAGGATGCGCGAGTCAGGTCTGGCTGGACACCACCGTACGTCCGAACGGCGCTGACGGCCCGGTGCTGACTTTCATGGGTGACAGTGACGCGCATATCGTTCGCGGATTGATCGCAATTCTGTTCGCAGTCTTCTCGGGAAGGCGCGCCACCGACATACTTGCCGTCGATGCTGTGGCTTTATTCGAGAAGATGGGGCTGCGCGAGCATCTTACCCCGCAACGCTCCAATGGCTTTCGTTCGATGGTAGAGCGCATACGTGCTGATGCGCGCTCAGCCCTCGCCGCCGCCTGAACGGCCGGAGCACATGCCCAAAGGCATCGGCGCTGCACTCACGGATGTGTTCGCCGGGGCGGTTTGCAGCATTCTCTCGATCGCCTATTGCCTGTCCTACGCCGCGCTTATTTTTACCGGCCCGCTCGCGCACTCCCTCTCATACGGCGTAGCAATGACTTTCTTATCGGCCGCGGTCGCCGGCGCGGTGGTGGCGTTGCGCGGTTCGCTGTTCTTTGCTGTCGCCGGTCCTGACAGTTCGATTTCGGTCATCATCGCGGCGATGGTCGCGACGCTTGGGCGGCGCATGGCCGCCGACGGTCATGGCGACTTGCTGGAAGCGACCCTTGTCGTCACGGCGCTTGCCACGGCGGCCACTGGGATCGTGTTGTGCGTTCTCGGCATCACGCGCGCCGGCCGCGCAATTCGCTTCGTGCCATTTCCGGTCCTTGGCGGATTTCTCGGCGCTACCGGCTGGTTGATGATTACCGGCGCGGTGCAAGTGGTGACCGACCGCGCGCCGGCGATCGTCACCATCGGTTCGTATGCAAATCTTGGCGACGCCAGCAAGATCGCGGCGGCCTTGGTTGTCGCGGCGGCGCTCTATTTCATGACGCTCCGATCGAAAAGCCCCTTCGTTCTGCCCGGATTGCTGCTGGCGGCATTCGCGGCCGCGCATGTGGCGTTGCCGATCATCGGAACATCCCCGGCCACCGCGCAAGCTGCCGGCTGGATGTTCACGCCGCAGCCGGCGGCTGCCCTGGCTTTGCCGTGGAAGACAAACGCCTTTAGCGGCCTGTCCTGGAATCTGTTGCCCACGCTCAGCGGCGACCTTCTCGCCATCGTCTTTGTCACCGTCAGCACGCTCTTGTTCAATACGACGGGCATCGAGATCGCGACCAAGAGCGAAGCCAATATCGACCATGACCTAAAGGTCATGGGCTTCGCCAACATCCTCAGCGCCGCTCTGGGCGGCTATGTGAGTTCCACATCCTGGAGTCGCTCGGTGCTCATCCGCACCGCCGGAGCGAACACGCGGTTAGCGGCGCTGACCGTAGCCGCCATTTCGGCGGCGATGATCGTCCTCGATCCAAGCTTTCTCGGCTACGTGCCGAAATACGTGCTCGGCGGATTGTTGATTTTTCTCGGCTGGGGGCTCGTCTACCAATGGCTGATCCAGTCCGCGCGGCAATTACCGCGGCTTGAATATCTCTCGCTTGTCGCCATTGCGCTGTTGATCATCAATTGGGGCTTTGTCGCCGGCGTTTTGATTGGGATCATTATTGGTTGCGCCACCTTTGCGCTCAGCGCGAGCCGCGTCAACGCCATCAAATTTAGCTTCGACAGCGCGGAATACCGTTCTTCACTCGATCGGGGACCGCGGGAGCAAGCGGTACTGCGCGATCATGGCCGGCAAATTCAGGGCGCGGCATTGCAGAGTTATTTGTTCTTCGGCTCGGCCAATCGCGTTTATCAGAACGTCAAAGCCCTGCTGGCTCAACAACCGGACTGCCGGTTTTTGATTTTCGATTTTCGCCGCGTCACCGGGATCGATTCCTCGGCGACGCAAAGTTTTGCCCAGATCAAGCAGGCCGCAAGCAACGCCGGCGCCAAAATCGTACTGGCCGATCTTGCCGCGGAGATGGAACGATTATTTCGTGCGGCGAAATTCATCTCCGATGACGTCGTCGTTGCACCCGATCTCGATCGGGCACTTGAAACTTGCGAGGAGAAAATCATCGAGTTGTATCGGGCACCCGATGGCGACTCTCGCTCGTTCCGCACCTGGCTGGCGGAGGCTCTCGGCGATCCGGATCTGGGCGACCGCCTCGCCGAACATTGCCGGCATCTGGAAATAAAAGCCGGCGATGTCATTGCCCGGCAGGGTGAGCCGGCCGCTTCGATGCATTTCATTCTCGAAGGCCGGGTCGGCATCACCGTCGACCGGCCCGATGGACGAACGACGCGGTTGCGCAGCCTCGGGCGACATACGACGGTCGGCGAAATGGGCCTATTGAGCCGACAGCCGCGCAGCGCGACCATTCAGGCCGAAACCGCGAGCGTCCTTTACGAACTTGACGCGCAGGCCTTCGAACGCATCAAGCGGGAAGACACGCCGCTGAGCCAGGCCCTGCTCGCCTATGTGCTTACGGTAATGGCGGAACGCCTGAATTTTGCCAATGGCGTCATCGGGGTACTGCAGCGCTGACCGAAACGGGATAGATCCGCGCAGCGTCGCGACGCGCCTCTAGAGCGCGATGCCTTCTCTTCTAATCGTCATCCCGCTCTAGCTTACTGATGGAGCATGATCTTTTCCGAAAACCGGTGTCCACTTTTCGGGATCATGCTCTACCGGCGGCCGCGGCGTTGCTGACCGAGACCCATTTGCTTGGCGAGTTGAGACCGGGCGGCCGCGTAGTTAGGAGCAACCATCGGGTAGTCCGAAGGCAATCCCCATTTCTCACGGTATTTCTCCGGCGTCATATCGTATTGCGTGCGCAGGTGCCGCTTGAGCGATTTAAACTTTTTGCCGTCCTCAAGACACACAAGATATTCGGGAGTAATGGACCGCTTGACCGAGACCGCCGGCTTGAGCGGCTCGGCCGGGGCGACGGCATGGCCGCCCGACACGCGCATCAGCGCCGAATAAACTTGGCTGATGAGGCTCGGAATCTCACCGCTTGGAACGGTATTGTTGCTCACGTAGGCGGAGACGATTTGCGCCGTCAGCTGAATGTAAGTTCCGTCCCCCGCACTATCGCTCATGCTCGGCCTGGTTTTGCTCAATCGCCATCTCCTGGCCCCCCAAAGCATAGCCACTG
Source organism: Xanthobacteraceae bacterium (assembly GCA_035601915.1). GTDB lineage: Bacteria > Pseudomonadota > Alphaproteobacteria > Rhizobiales > Xanthobacteraceae > BOG-931. The sequence goes on along the minus strand of DATNNI010000022.1, from coordinate 6,890 downwards.
TCGCATTACGACTTGCGACACCCGCTAAACATAAAACGCTTCAGGAAATAAAGCAATAAACTTGGGGCGTTAAGTCGAAGACTGTATTCCGTAAGTATATTCGGCCGGCGGCGGGGGGGTGAGCCTACGCCTTGCTTTCGATGTGATCGCGCAAAGCGGCGATCGAACCAAAACGCAATGTCCCTTGCGGGAGCTGCGCTTCAATCGATCCATCCGAATACAACGTGTAGGCCATCCCCTCGATCACGCCTGATTTGAGGATGGTTACGGCGGCTGGTTGATCGCCCGGCACCGCGACCACATCGGGAAAAGCCTGACTCGCTGGCGCCGAGGCGCCGGCAGGCAATGCCCGCGCCACCGCCGCTGCAGCCTGAGCAGCGGCCGTTGGCGGCTCGCGCCGCTGCCCTCCCGACCAAAACGCGTTGAATACTTTTGCCTTCGGCGTCGCCGGCGATCCGGCAAGCCGCGGCCTTGCTTCAAAATCCGTTATTGCACGAGGAGGCGTCGCGCCGTTTCCAGTATAGCCTTTGGCGGCGGTATCGCGACGTTCTCTAAAGTCCTCGGAACGAAGCGGCAGCCGCGACGCCGGTGCGGCATCGCCTTCGGTGAAAGCCGGCTCGTCTTCGCTTCGGTCGCGTGACGGAATTCTTGTCCGCAGGTGATCGGACATGGTGTCCGCGAGCGCTTGCGCTGCCGCCGCGAAAGTAGCGGCTGGCGTCGCGGACGGCCCGGGTTTTCCCGTCAACGATATGCGCGGCTGGCTGTGCGCCGCGACAAAATCGGCGGCTTGATCGTCGTCAAAATGCGCCGCGTGCAGCGGCCGGCTCGCGATGACCCGCTCGATGCGGCGCAGCTCACGGACCGTTACACCGATGCCGATGAGAAGAAGTCCGCCGACGGCGGCAATCGTGCCAGCCGTCAAGGTTCCGGAATCTATCGCTCCGTCGTGCGGGATCACGCCCGTCGCGACGAGGGCCAAACCGGCGAGCGTTACGAGTGCACCCGCTACCCAAAAAAACGCAAACATTTGTCGTTGTCCCCCCGCCGAAGTTCACGGGATCACAAAGCCGGCGGCGACAAGAAAGCATTTTGGCCGCCATCTGACTGATGCGCAAGGTTTAATGAGCAAAACCATCACGACACCATCGCCGGCAAAAGCCTGGGACCGTTCCGGCAGGCGAGGTTTGTCCGCAAATAAGACCGCTATGGCGCAGGGGGTACGCCGATTAACCATCTGAAGAATATCGAAATTCTCATGCAAGCCGATCAAGGCTGGCGGCGACGGCGCGGCGCTGGGTGCAGCGAGAATTGCCGAGAGGACCGGATTAGGCCTATTTAACGGAAACCTTGTGTTCTCTCGCCGGTTTTACCGACGCGCCCGCCCCTTTTGGTTTCAATTGAGGAGAAGACCTATGGCATTTACCCTGCCGGACCTGCCTTACGCCTACGACGCGCTTGCGCCCTACATGTCGCGTGAAACGCTAGAGTTTCACCACGACAAGCATCATCAGGCTTACGTCACCGCCGGAAACAACCTCGCCAAAGGAACAGAGTGGGAGAACAAGCCGGTCGAGGAAGTGGTCAAAGGCACATTCGGCAAGAACCAACCCCTCTTCAACAACGCCGCTCAGCACTACAATCACATTCACTTCTGGAAGTGGATGAAAAAAGGCGGTGGCGGCGACAAACTGCCGGGCAAGCTGGAAAAGCAGATCATCGGCGATATCGGCCCGATTGCGAAGGTGAAAGAAGATCTGGCTCAGGCCGGCGTGACGCAGTTCGGGTCAGGCTGGTGCTGGCTCGCCGTCAAGGACGGCAAGATCACCGTGACGAAAACGCCGAACGGCGAAAATCCGCTGGTGCATGGCGCCAAGCCGATCCTCGGCTGCGACGTATGGGAACATTCCTACTATATCGACTACCGCAACCGGCGGCCGGACTATTTGAAAGCGTTCCTCGATCATCTGGTCAACTGGGATCATGTCGCGGAGATGTATGAAGAGGCGATCAAATAGCCGCCCGATCATTAAACGAGCGGCGTTCGAGCCGCTCGTTCACTCAAAGCATTATCAAAGATACTTCTGCTCGACCGAACGCGCGAACTCCCAATATAGCGCGCGCGCTCTGCGATAGAACGGGCCCGGTTGCAGGTCCTGGTCGTCGATGCGGGTAACCGGCGCCACTTTGCTGTAATTGCCGGTGGAAAATATTTCGTCGGCCGACTGGAAGTCGGCGTAGGTCAGCGTTGTCTCGACCACGGCAGCGCCGGCGTCGCGTAACAGCGCGATTACGCGCGCACGCGTGATGCCGGCAAGGAAGGTGCCGTTGATGGCCGGCGTAAATACCGCGCCGTCCTTGACCATGAACAAATTGGCGGTGCCGAGCTCGGCGACGTTGCCGAGCATGTCGCACATGACGCAATTGTCGAAGCCGCGGCCTCGCGCTTCGATCAACGCACGTGCGTTGTTGGGATAAAGGCAGCCGGCCTTGGCTTCCACCGGAGCGGTTTCGCTTGTCGGGCGGCGGAACGGCGAGAGCGTGATGGCCGTGCTGGCGGGCTTGGGCAACGGCGCGACGTAAATGCACAGGCACCATCGCGTCGAATCCGGATCGGGCCGCACGCCGCCCGGCGCGCCCTCCTCGGCCCAATACATCGGCCTGATGTACAGCTCGGCATCGCGATCAAACCGTTTCAACCCCTCGCGTACCAAACCACGCCAGGTGGGAACCGCGACCAGCGGCTTTAAGCACATGCTCTTGGCCGACTCATTGACACGCGCGCAATGGCGCTCGAGATCTGGGATGGTGCCTTCGAACGCGCGCGCTCCATCAAAGACGGACGTGCACAGCCATGCCGCATGCGTGCGCGGCCCCATGATTGGAACGTTACCCTCGTGCCAGTCGTCCTCAAAAAAAGTTAATGTCTGCGACCAGGCAACAGGGCGGGTCATCGAATCATCCTTCCACGGTCTTTATGATCAATTGGCACGAACTTTGTCACCAAAATGCTACAGGGAGATTTGGCGATGCTGAGCACTTACGTATTCGACGCGTACGGCACGCTGTTCGACGTCCATGCCGCGATCGGGCGTCATCGCGACGCTGCCGGCGCCGACGCCGAGAATTTCTCGCAAATTTGGAGAACGAAGCAGCTCGAATATACCTGGACACTGACGCTGGCCGGTCACTACCTCGATTTCTGGACGTTGACCGAGCGCGCTCTCGACTACGCGCTGGCGCAATTTCCCTCGATTGATCGATCGCTCCGCGCGGACCTGCTCGATGCCTATCTTAAACTCGACGCATTCCCCGACGTTCGCGGCACGTTGGCCGCTCTAAAGTCTCGCGGAGCGCGCCTTGCGATACTCTCGAACGGCTCGCCCCACATGCTTGCCTCGGCCGTTGACGCCGCCGGACTAGGGACATTGTTCGATGCCGTGCTGTCGGTGGACGCGGTGCGAGCTTATAAGCCCCGGTCGGACGCCTACACGCTGGTAACAAAGAACCTTGGCGTTAAGCCGCAGGACGTGGCGTTTGTGTCCTCCAACCGCTGGGACATCATGGGCGCGGCGACCTTCGGCTTTCGCACCTTCTGGATCAACCGTTCGCAAATGCCGGACGAATACCAGCCTTTTCCGCCCTCGCAGCGCCTCACCGGCCTTGCGGGCTTGTTGTCGTAAACCAAAACCGGGATGACCGGAATGCGCCGCTTCAGGCCGCGTCCGGGGACTCGATATACTCGAGACTCTTCAGCGCGGTCACGATTTGCTGCTTGGTCAGGCGTGTCCCGTCATCACCTTCGACGAGAAGAGAGACACGGCCGCTCTCGTTGATGTGCCGCGCCCAACTCATTGCTTCGTCGAGAGCGCCGAACTCTTTGTACAGGTGCCGGTCCTTCTCGAGCGGAGAGATGGACTGTGAGCCCCGCGGCCCGGAATAGACGCGATAGGTCATGTGGACCTCCTGCATTGATACGCCTCCGGGACGTATTTGTCGGCGCGAAATACGCCACTCCTGTGTCGCAGGGGAGGCCGCGGCGCGTTGACGCGGGGGGCATTTGTTTCCGCGTTGCAAAAAGGCGGAGCCTCGCACGCCCTCAGCTCAGCGGCGAAAGCGGTTCGCTGCACTGCTTGGAAAACGCTTCCTGGCAGGCGTGATAAATCGCAGGACAGTCCTTTGCCGCGGCAAGCGCGGCGTCGATCGACTTGAGGCGGTCGCCCGCCGCACGTGATGTTTTGTCGTAAGTAAGAACGGCGTCCAAGCGCTCAAGACCGCGCTGTGCCATCAGGAAATGCTCGGCGCCATCGAAATACGTGGTCGCGACGTCGATCGCCTCTTTCAGCTTCTTGCTGAACTCCGCGTTTGCGCGAGGATCGGGCTTCACCACGCGCGCGTGCACTGCGGCATCGGTATAGAAAATATTCAGTTTGAAGTAGATGCCGCCGCATTCGGCGAGTGCGAGCCAATACGGCCGTCCATTGAACAGACCGGGAGTCGTGACCACGCTGTCACGCTTATCGATCGGGATCGCCGGCGCCGGCGGCTCCGGCGGTTTCGGTGGTGGCTTACGCCGCGTTGCCTGCGCCAGCGCGTCCGTCGCCCCAGCGAGGACGGCAAGCGCCAGCAAACCCGCGGTAACGATCGTCTTGGACATAGTCCGTTTATTGTCCACGTCTTGGCAGGTCATTCAAAACCGCTCGACCCAAGGTCGCAGCTCGATCTCCCACGCCCAGGCGCTGCGTTGCTGTTGCAACAGATCGAGATAAGTCTGCGCAATCGCATCCGGATCGAGCATGCTGTCGGGTTTGTCGGCGGGCTCCGCGCGGCTGGCGCCGCGAATACCGCCGTCGATCACGATATGGGCCACGTGAATGCCTTGCGGCGATAGTTCGCGGGCCATGCTTTGCGCCAGCCCGCGCAAGGCGAACTTGCCCATCGCGAATGGAGCTGACTGCGGATACCCCTTCACACTCGCGGATGCTCCCGTGAACAAAATGGCGCCGCGGTGGTTGGGCAACATGCGCTTTGCCGCCTCACGCGCAACCAAAAAGCCTCCGAACGCGGTGACAATCAGCGTGCGCTGCACTTCGGTTGGGTCGAGGTCGATGAAAGGCCCGCGGGTGCGGTAACTCGCATTGTAGACGACAACGTCGGGAGCGCCGAACGCAGCTTCGACTTCGGCGAAGAGTTTGGCGACCTCCCCTTCCTTGGTGGCGTCACAAGCAAAGGCCTTTCCACCGGTTTCCTGCGCGAGCGCAGCAAGATCGCCCGCCCGGCGCGCGGCGAGCGCTATTGTCATTCCGGCTTTTTTGAATGTCCGCGCGACGGAGGCCGAAAGCCCCGAGCCCACGCCGACAATCAGTGCCGTTTTGTAAGGTGTGTCCGCCATGATCTTCTCCGCCGTAGCTGCCAGCCGTGGAAAAGGGCGACCATCAGCGCCTCGGCACCGCCCGCGTCAAGCGTCCGAAACGATAAATCAGCGTCGAGCCCTCAATCGATCACCGCGACCGCATTGATCTCGACCAGGCAGCGCGGGTCGGTCGCAAGTCGCACGACTTGCACGGTCGTCGTGGCCGGTTTGGCGTCGCGGAAATATTCTCCCCAAACGCGGTTGAGCGCGTCCTGGTCGGTGAGATCGGTGACGAAGCGATCAGCGGTGACCACGTCGGCGAATGTCGCACCCACGGCATCGAGTCCGCGCTTGAGATTCTCCAGCGCCGCCCGCGCCTGGCCGCCCATGTCACCCGGCATGGCGTCGAACTCCTCCGGCCGATGCGGGTGATGATGATAGACCGGCGCCGCCGTGACGCCGGCGAGATAGACCGTCGTCCCTCCCCGCACCTTGATTGCCGGCGCGTACGGCATCCACATATCCGGCGCGTCCGGCCAGTGAATGTGCTCGATGGCTTTGCCCATGCTCATTCCACCTGTTTCGTGAAGAATGTAACGTCTATTTACAACTTCGGAGCTTTCTTCGTCACATCCTGAACACTCCGAATTTCGTCTCCGGAATCGGCGCGTTGAGTGCTGCCGCGAAAGACAACGCGAGGACCCGCCGGGTTTCGCCCGGCGCAATGATGCCATCGTCCCAAAGCCGCGCCGTCGCGTAATAAGGATTACCCTCCGCCTCGTATTGCTCGAGGATCGGCCTCTTGAATTCTTCCTCTTGCGCCTTCGACCACTTTTTTCCCGACGCCTCGATATTGTCGCGGCGCACCGTGGCCAGCACGCTGGCCGCCTGCTCCCCGCCCATGACAGAAATGCGCGCATTCGGCCACGTAAACAAAAAACGCGGACCGTAAGCGCGGCCACACATGCCGTAATTGCCGGCACCGTATGATCCGCCGATGATGAGGGTGATTTTCGGCACTTTCGCGCAAGACACCGCCGTCACCATCTTCGCCCCGTCTTTAGCGATGCCGCCTGCCTCGTAGTCCCGGCCAACCATGAAGCCGACGATATTCTGCAGAAAAAGCAGCGGGATCTTGCGCTGGCAGCAAAGCTCGATGAAATGGGTCGCTTTGAGCGCGCTTTCCGAGAACAAAATGCCGTTGTTGCCGAGGATCCCGATGGGAATACCGTGGATGTGAGCGAAGCCTGCGATCAGCGTCGTGCCATAGAGCGCCTTGAACTCGTCGAACTCCGAACCGTCGACCAGGCGGACAATGACTTCGCGGACATCGTATTGTTTTTTGAGATCGGCCGGCACGATACCGTCGAGCTCGCCTGCGTCATAGAGCGGCTCGGCGGGCTTGCGAATTGCGGCGCTGGCCGAGTGCCGCGTGTTCAAATTGGCAATAATGCTTCGGCACAGCGCCAGCGCGTGACGGTCGTTCTCGGCATAGTAATCGGCGACGCCCGACTTCCTTGCATGCACGTCGGCGTCACCC
>DATNNI010000021.1:0-18236 GCA_035601915.1 Xanthobacteraceae bacterium | reverse complement strand
AGGCTTCAGGCACCCACCGCAGCACGATCGGCAAGATGTAGATCAGCGCGGCGCCAAAGAACGATCCAATCAGCGTGCCGAGCCCGCCGATGATCACCATGAACAAGATCAGAAAACTCTGGTCGATGGCGAACACATTGGCTTCGGCGCCGCCGTACCAAAGAAACACCATCATCGCGCCGGCGACGCCGCAATAAAATGACGAAACGGCGAAAGCCAAGAGCTTGGTCGGCAATAACCTGATGCCGACCAGCTCGGCGGCAAGGTCCATGTCGCGCACCGCCATCCACATGCGGCCGATCCGGCCATGCACCAGGTTTGAGGCAACCCAGGTCAACAGCACTACGATGCCCAGCACCACCACATAGCGTGTCGACGCAGTCGCCGTCGGACCGGTCAGAGCAATGCCGGCGAGCGTGCGCTTCGGCACCTCGATCGCGCCGGAGATGGCGTAGTTATAGAGCCAGGGGATGCGGATGAAGCACCACTCCAGGAAGAATTGCGCCGCCAGCGTCGCCACCGCCAGATAAAAACCCTTGATGCGAAGCGATGGTAGACCAAAAAGAACGCCGACCGCGGCCGAGAAAAATCCCGACGCCAGGATCCAGACGATGATGTTCACCTGGGGGAAATACGTCGTGAGTTTCAGGCAGGCATAGGCGCCGACGCCCATGAAGGCGCCAGTGCCGAGCGACAAAAGACCGGTATAGCCGGTGAGCAAATTGAGCCCAATGGCGGCCAGCGAAAAAATCAAAAACGGGATCAGCACCGCGTTGAGCAAAAAGTCATTGCCCGTGAGCGGAATAACGACGAAGGCCACCAGCAGAATGACGCCGATGCCGATCCGGTCCTGCAGGATCGGGAACACCGCCATGTCGGCAGCGTAACTCGTTTTGTATTGGCCGACCTCGCGATAAAGCATCGCTCAAATCCGCTCGATGATCTTTTCGCCGAACAGCCCCTGCGGCCGGAATACCAGGAAGCCGAGTGCAATCACGTAGGCGAACCAGGTCTCGATGCCGCCGCCGAGGAGCGGTCCCCAGTAGAACTCGCCCAGTTTCTCGCCGATGCCGATGATGAGTCCGCCGACAATGGCGCCGGGGATCGAGGTCAAGCCACCGAGGATCAGGACCGGCAGCGCCTTGAGCGCGATGATTTGCAGCGAAAACGAGACTTCAGACCGCGCGCCCCACATAATGCCGGTGGTGAGAGCGACGACGCCGGCCGCGAACCAGACGATCACCCAGATTTGCTCGAGCGAAATGCCGACCGACAGCGCCGCTTGATGGCTGTCGGCGACGGCGCGCAAGGCGCGGCCGATGCGGGTGCGCTGAAAGAACACCGCCAGCACGGCGACCATGAGCGAAGCGATGATCACCGCGGCGATATCGATCTTTTGAAACGAAACGAAACCGCCGAGACCCTTGAATCTCATCTCGCCGCTCGGCAGGTAGAGCTCGTTTGCGATCATCACCTTGGGATTGCCGCCGAATATGAGCTGGCCCAAGCCGATGAGAATGTAAGTCAGCCCGAAGGTGGCCATGAACAATATGACGTCGGATTGGTTGACCAGCGGCCGCAACATCAGGCGCTCGACGCCGAAGGCGAGCACAAACATGACCACGATGGTGAGCCCGAGCGCGAGGAACGCCGGAACGCCGTGTTCATGCAGCCCGACCAGCGTCAACGCCGCAAACACCACCATGATGCCCTGCGCGAAATTAAAGACACCCGACGCCTTGAAGATCAGCACGAAGCCGAGCGCGATCAGCGCGTAAAGCACGCCGGCGACGAGGCCATCCCACAGCGTCTGCGCCAATAGATCCGGCGCCGCGCCCATCTGCACGAACGGATCGACGAAGATTTGGTAAAGAAGGTGCATCGCCTAACTTCCTGCCCAGCAAAGCGAGAGAGCAGAAGATGTGACCAACTCTAGCAAGACGTTCACGCGCTCACCCCGTGCGGCTGGCCCAAATAAGCGCGGATCACGTTTTCATCTTTCTTGACTTCGTCGGGCACGGCATCGGCGATTTTGCGACCGTAATCGAGCACGACCACGCGGTCGGATAGATCCATGACCACACCCATGTCATGTTCGATCAATGCGATGGTCGTGCCGTATTGTTGATTCACGTCGATGATGAACCGCGACATGTCCTCCTTTTCCTCGAGGTTCATCCCCGCCATCGGTTCGTCGAGCAGCAGCAAATCCGGCTCCATGGCAAGCGCCCGCCCAAGCTCGACGCGCTTCTGCAGGCCGTAAGGCAGACGCCCGACCGGAATTTTGCGGATGGCCGCGATTTCCAGAAAGTCGATGATCTCCTCGACGCGGCGGCGGTGCTCGACCTCCTCCGTCAGCGCCGGCCCGTGGCGAATGACCTGCCAAAAAAAACCGCGGCGCATTTTCAGCGACCGCCCGGCAAGAATATTGTCCAGCGTGGTCATGCCGCGAAACAGCGCCAGATTCTGAAAGGTCCGGGCGATGCCGCCGCGCGCCGCCGCGTACGGCCGCATGCTGTTGCGCGCCTCGCCCTTGAACGTGATCCGGCCCGATTGCGGCTGGTAGAAGCCGTTGACGACGTTGAGCATGGAGGTCTTGCCGGCGCCGTTCGGGCCGATGATGGCGCGGATTTCGCCCTTGCGGATGTCGAACGAGACCGCGGTAAGCGCGCGCACGCCGCCAAATGAGAGGGAAACGTCTTCGACTGCGAGCAGCACCTCGCCGAGCGCGGTGTCGCCCGAGGACGGCGCCCTCATGCGGCGCGCACCATTTCCGTTGCGCTGACCGGATAGGTTTTCATGTCGCGGACGGCGACGCGCGCGGCGATAACGCCTTTGTGGCCGTCTTCGAAAGTCACTTGCGTTGAAATCTGCGCCGCGCTCGAGCCGTTGTAGAACGCTTCGACCAGCGGGCTGTAGCGGTCGATAATGTGTCCGCGGCGAAGCTTCTGCGTGCGCGTCAGTTCCCCGTCGTCCGGGTCGAGCTCTTTATGCAGGATGAGGAAGCGCTTGATCTGTGCGCCCGCCACCATTTCCTCCTCCGACAGCGAGCGGTTCACCTCGTCGACGTGACTTGCGATCATGTCATAGACACGCGGATGGGCGGCGAGCTCCTGGTATGAGGCATAGACCACATTGTTCCGCTCGGCCCAGCTGCCCACCGCGACCTGGTCGATATTGATCATGACGCTGACGAAATCGCGGTCGGCGCCGATCGCGACTGCCTCGCGGATGTTGGGATAGAACTTGAGCTTGTTCTCGATATATTTCGGCGCGAATACCGTGCTGTCATTAAGCCGGCCGACGTCCTTGGCGCGATCGATGATTTTCAATTGTCCGCTCTTGGCATCAAAGAAACCGGCATCGCCGGTATGCACCCAGCCATCGGATGTGAGCACCTCGGCGGTCTTGTCGGCGTCTTTGTAATATCCGGTGAAGACGCCGGGCGAGCGGAACAGCACTTCGCCTTTGTCGGATATTTTTATTTCGACGTCCGGGGAAGGCTTACCGACGGTGTCGGCGTAAATCTCGCCGTCAGGCTGCGCGGTGATATAGACCGAGGCCTCGGTCTGGCCGTAGAGCTGCTTTAAGTTCATGCCCATCGCGCGCCAGAAACGGAAAATCTCCGGACCAATCGCTTCGCCTGCGGTATAGGCGACGCGAATGCGCGACAGGCCGAACTGGTTCAGCACTGGCCCGTAAACGAAAAGCCGGCCGACGGCATAGAGCAAACGGCCGCCGATCGGCACCTTCTCGCCGTCGAGGATTTTTTCGCCCCACCGCCGCGCGACGCCGATGAAAAAATCGAACGCTTTACGCTTGATCGCACCGGCGTCGGCCATGCGCACCATGGTCAGCGTCAGCACGTTCTCGTAAACCCGCGGCGGCGCGAACGCATACGTCGTGCCGATCTCGCGCCGGTCCTGAACGACGGTATCCGGCGCTTCCGGACAATTGACGCAGTAGCCGGCGACATAAGCCTGCACGAAAGAAAAGATGTAGTCACCGACCCAGGCCAGCGGCAGATACGCAATCACCTCTTCGTTTTGATCGAGTCGGTCGAAGGCGTTGGCGTTGCGCGCGGACACGATGGTGTTGCGATGCGTGAGCATCACGCCCTTCGATCGCCCGGTGGTGCCCGAGGTGTAGAGAATAACACTGAGATCGTCGGCTTTGCCGTCGGCCACGGCGGCTTCCCAGCGGGCGAGACATTCGTCGTCGTCGGTGAGCTTCGTGCGGCCGATGGCCTGTACGTCCGCGAACGAAATCAGGCGGTCACGGTCGTAATCCTTTAATCCGCGCGGTTCGTCATAAATGAGTTTTCCTAATCGCGGCAGCCGCTCGGCGACCGCGATCACTTTGTCGACCTGTTCTTGATCCTCTACGACCGCCAAAATCACTTCGGCATGCGCCAAAACAAAGGCCATCTCTTCGGCCACCGCATCCGCGTAAACCGGCACCGGCACTGCGCCAAGCGCTTGGCCCGCGCACATCGCCCAATAGAGCCGCGGGCGATTGCTGCCAATGATGGCGAATTTGTCGCCGCGCTTGAGCCCAAGCTCGGCAAGCCCGATGGAGAATGCGCGAATCTCGTCGAGCATCTGCGCCCAGCTCCACGTATTCCAGATGCCGAGGTCTTTTTGGCGCATGGCGGGACGCGCGCCGATAACCTTGGCATTGTGAATGAGGAGTTTGGGCAGCGTATCTAAGCTGCCATCAATCGACTGCACGGCGTTCCTCTTCCCCCTTTTGTTCGCGCGCGATCACAACACGCGCCTTATTTGTAAACAGGGGGCCGACACTACTCTTGTACTGCGCTTGTGCGCCGAATCCACCACCCGGGGCCTTTGCCCCAAACAGGCGGCGAGGCGGAAACCGCAGATCCCCCAATCCTTGGTCACCGGTGCACCAACTTTAACCCAAATCGGCGCGTGAATTCTCGCATTGCCGGGCAAAAACGACAATGCTATTCCACAGCAAAAGCCAGCGTGGCGGCTCAGAAGTCCGCATCATTTTTCCGTACGCTCGCCATGCGGACTTCTGAGCTAAAGCCACACTAGATCAATAAGTTGCTAGTGTCCCTTTGATTCCGAAGTTCGCAGACCAGGGCGCCGCATACTCATGCGAACTTCGAAATCGGGACACCAGTCATTTTGACGCAAAAACCCCTCGCGCTTGCCACTAAAGGGCGCGATCGGGCCGGATAATGGCTTCATGCTCGACATATCTGCCGGCGCTTCCCCGCGGTTTTCTCTCGGTGAAGATCAAATAGCGGTCCGCGATATGGCGCGGACCTTCGCCGCCGAGGTTTTTGCACCGCACGCACTCGCTTGGGACGAAGCCAAGCATTTTCCCGTCGCCGAAATGCGCCAGGCGGCGGCGTTGGGCATGGGCGGAATCTATGTGGCGGCCGATGCCGGCGGTTCCGGGCTGTCGCGTCTTGACGCGACTTTGATCTTCGAGGCGCTGGCCACGGGCTGTCCGACGGTCGCCGCCTATATGTCGATTCACAACATGGCCGCCTGGATGATCGACGCCTTCGGCTCGCCGGCGCAACGAGGCCAATGGCTGCCGAAACTCTGTGCCATGGAATTTCTGGCGAGCTATTGCCTCACCGAACCGGGCGCCGGTTCGGATGCCGCGGCGCTTGTGACGCGCGCGACACGCGACGGCGACACTTACGTTCTCAACGGCCAAAAACAATTCATCTCCGGCGCCGGAGCCGGCGATCTCTATGTAGTGATGGCGCGCTCCGGCGGCGCAGGCCCGTCCGGCATTTCCACCTTCGTTGTTCCCGGCGACACGCCGGGAATTTCGCTCGGCGCCAACGAGCGCAAGATGGGCTGGAACGCGCAGCCGACCCGCGCGGTCGTTTTTCAGGACGTGCAAGTGCCGGCGGAAAATCGGCTCGGCGAGGAAGGCGAAGGCTTCAAGATCGCAATGGCCGGCCTCGACGGCGGGCGGCTGAACATCGCCGCATGCTCGCTCGGCGGCGCCCAGATCGCGCTCGAGAAATCGCTCGCCTACATGAAGGAGCGCAAAGCGTTCGGAAAGCGCCTCGACGAATTTCAGGCCCTACAATTCCGGCTTGCCGACATGGCGACCGGCCTTGAGGCCTCGCGCGCGCTTCTTTGGCGCGCCGCCGCGGCGCTCGACCGCAAGGCTGCCGATGCCACGCAGCTTTGCGCCATGGCCAAACGTTTCGTCACCGACACCTGCTTCGACATCGCCAATCAGGCGCTGCAGCTACACGGCGGCTACGGCTATTTGTCCGAATTCGGCATCGAGAAAATCGTACGCGATCTGCGCGTGCACCAAATCCTCGAAGGCACCAACGAGATCATGCGCGTCATCATCGCTGGACGTCTTGTTGGACGATGAGCGAGAAGCTTGTTAGCGACGGTGACGTCATCGTCCGCGAGCAGCGCACGCTGCGGCGCCTTACGCTCAATCGGCCGAAGGCGCTTAACGCCATCACGCTCGACATGGCCGAGACCATGACGGCATTTTTGCGCGAATGGGCGGAGGACCCCGCGGTCGGCGCCGTCCTCATCGACGGCGCCGGCGATCGCGCGTTTGCCGCCGGCGGCGACATCCGCGCGCTCTACGACGCAGCGAAGTTCGGCAGCGACCTTCCGGAGAAATTTTGGGCGATCGAATACAAGCTTGACGCTCTGATCGCGCGCTACCCGAAGCCGGTGATCACGATCATGGACGGGCTGGTGATGGGCGGCGGTGTCGGGCTTTCCGCGCACGCTGCTCACAGCGTCGTGACAGACCGTTCCGTGGTAGCGATGCCGGAGGTGGGCATCGGCTTCTTCCCTGACGTCGGTGTGTCGTTTTTGCTAACGCGTGCGCATTGGCAGCTCGGCACCTTTGTAGCGCTGACCGGCGAGCGCCTCAGCGCGCAAGGTGCTCTGATTTCGGGATTGGCAAATTCTCCTGTTCCCTCAGCCCGTCTTGGAGAGCTTCCTTCGGCCCTTGCCGATTGCCGCAGCCGTGAGGAGGTTCGCGCCGCGCTCGGCAAATACGAAGCGTCTCCCAGTCCGGGTAAAATTCCGAAAGCGCTGCGCTGGATCATGCCCTGCTTCAGTGGCAACACAATCGAAGAAATTCTTGAAGCGCTGTCGATGTGCAGCAATGAAGATGCGATTGCGGCCCGCGATATCATGCGAAAAGCCTCGCCAACCTCACTCAAGGTTACGTTGCGTAATATGAGGGAAGCGGCGAAGTTCAGTCGCGTTGAGCAGAGCTTCCAACAGGATTACCGTATCGCGCTGGCGTGCATTGACGGACATGACTTCATCGAGGGTATTCGCGCCACGATTGTCGACAAGGACCGCGCTCCGAAATGGCGGCCGGAAAAGCTGGCAGAGGTCACGCCCGGCATTGTCGATCGGCATTTCCAGTCGGCCGGCGCGCTGGAACTGAAATTCCCGGATTAAAAGAGGCTTCCGCAGATGTCGAACATCGGATTCATCGGTCTCGGAAACATGGGCGGCCCGATGGCCGCCAATCTCGTCAAGTCCGGCGAGCGGGTGCGTGGCTTCGACGTCGTGCCGGCCTCGCGAGAGACGTCGGCTGCCGATGGCGTTCAAATCGTCGGCAACGCGAAGGATTGCGTGGAAAACGCCGACATCGTCATCACCATGCTGCCCGCGGGCGAGCATGTGCTGTCGGTTTGGAACGAAGTGGTGCCGCACGCGCGGCAAGGCACGTTGTTCATTGATTGCTCGACCATCGATGTCGACAGTGCCCGCAAGGCGCACAAGCTCGCGGCGGCGGGCGGCTTCGCCACGCTCGATGCGCCGGTTTCCGGCGGCGTCGGCGGCGCCAAGGCGGGGACGCTGACCTTCATGGTCGGCGGCTCGGCGCACGCGTTCGCACACGGCAAGCCCGTGCTCGAACGCATGGGCAAGCGCATCGTGCATTGCGGCGAAGCGGGAAACGGCCAGGTCGCAAAAATCTGCAACAACATGATCCTCGCCGCCTCGATGATCGCCGTCGCGGAGGGCTTTGTCATGGGCGAGAAACTCGGGCTGTCGCATCAGGCCCTGTTCGACGTCGCCTCGGCCTCGTCCGCGCAATGCTGGGCGCTGACCAGCTACTGCCCGGTGCCTGGACCGGTGCCGGCGAGCCCAGCCAACAATTCCTACAAACCGGGCTTCGCGACGGCCTTGATGTTGAAAGATCTGAAGCTTGCCAAGGCGGCGGCGGATTCTGTGAAAGTGAAGAACGCCATCGGCGCCCACGCTGCCGAAATCTACCAGCATTTCGCCGACGAGGGCTTCAGCGAGCTCGACTTTTCCGCCATTATCAATCTCGTCCGCGAGCAGTCGAAAACGCACTAAGGCGCGGCCTGGCACGAGAGTAATGTGCGGCCGGCGCGTTGCGCTTAGTGAAGCCCCGGCGCCCCGGGCTCTGCCGGACGCGATTTGCACCTTATTCCAGCGCTAAACTGGCGCGGCGCTTGAGAAGCGATCGGCTGCCCCGCCCCGCGTCCCCGCCGCAACGCCGCCAGCCATTCCAATTCGCCATCGCGAATACTGTGATAAATCACAGTAGGGGGCGAGGAACGATTCGTGCTGAAGGGACTGCTCGTATTTGGGCTGACGCGTCGCCCGTTGGTCCTTTTGGGACTGCTGGTCTTCCTGGGCGCCGGATTGTTCGCGTTTTCGCGGCTCAATATCGAGGCCTATCCGAATCCGGCCCCCGTAATCCTGGAGATCACGGCACAAGCGCCCGGCCTTTCCGCGGAGGAAATGGAGCGCTACTTCACCATTCCGATCGAGGTGGGGCTGGCTGCAACGCCCGGCGTCGACGTTATTCGCTCGACCTCATTCTATGGCCTCACCTTCGTCCGCGTGACCTTCTATTACGGCGTGGAGTATTACTTCGCACTGACCCAAACCGCGATCAATCTGCAGCAGAACGTCAGTCTGCCCAACAACATAACGCCCACCATTCAGGCCACCAGTCTGGTCGGCGAAATCTACCGCTATCAAGTTACCGGGCCGCCGCATTTCGGCTTGACCAATCTGCGGACCGTCCAGGATTGGATTTTGCAGCGCCGGCTGCTTGGCGTGCCGGGCATCGTGCAGATCAATACTTGGGGCGGCACCATTAAGGAATACGACGCCGAGATCGATTTGCATAAGCTCGACGCCTACAACGTCACGCTGCCGCAAGTCATCGCCGCATTGGGCAACGCCAACATCAATGTCGGCGGCCGCACCATCAACATGGGGCAGCAGTCGGTAAATATCCGCGGCGTCGGGTTGATGAACAGCGGCGGCGACGAAAACCTGACGCAAGGCTACAAGGTCGAGGACATCGAGAACATTCCGCTCAACCAGACCAACGGCATACCCGTCCTGGTCAAAGACGTCGGCAAAGTTTCAGTCGGTTACGTCCCCCGGCTTGGCAAGGCCGGCCGCGACCACGAAGACGACATCGTCGCGGCCATCGTGGTTATGAACCGGACCCTGCACACCAGGGATGTGATCAACCGCGTTCACGCAGAGGTTCAGAAAATTAATACCGACGGCTCGTTGCCGGCCGGCGTGAAACTTGTGCCCTACTACGATCGTAGCCAGCTTGTCGGCGTCACCACCAGCACCGTCCTGCACAACCTGGTGTTCGGCTGTTTACTGATCTTCTGCATTCAATGGATCTTTCTCGGCGATTTGCGCAGCGCAATTATCGTCGGCGCAAACATCCCGTTCGCGTTATTCTTCAGCATCATCATCCTGGTCCTGCGCGGCCAGGACGCTAATCTTCTCTCGGTGGGTGCCGTCGATTTCGGCATCATTGTCGACGCCGCGGTTATTCTCGTCGAAAACGTCTACCGGAATTTCCAGACCAGTCCCGAAGCGAGGCAGCAACTATTCCGCAATCTCGCCGACCAGCGCTGGGGGCGCGATCCGACGGGCCACACAGATCCGTCGCAACCCTCGCTCTGGACCGACCGTCTGCGGCTGATCCTCATCAGCGCCCTGCAAATCGACAAAGCGGTGTTCTTCTCGACCGCCATCATCGTGGCGGCCTTTATTCCGCTATTCACCATGCAAGGCGTCGAAGGGCAGATTTTCAGCCCGATGGCGCAGACTTACGCCTATGCTCTCATTGGCGCGCTGCTGGCGACGTTCATCATCACACCGTGCCTTACGTCGCTACTGCTCCCCGAACGCGTCCGCGAGGTAGAAACCCTCCTGGTGCGCGGCCTGCGCGCGGTTTACACGCCGGTACTGCGCTGGTCGCTGCGCAAAAGAAAGACCACGATCGCGATCGGACTGGTCTTCCTTGCATTCAGCTTCTTCCTCGGCTCGCGGCTCGGCAGCGAATTCCTGCCAACGCTGGAAGAAGGAAATCTGTGGATCCGCGCAACCATGCCGCCGACCATCTCGCTCGACGCCGGCATGCCGATCGTCAACAGAATCCGCGAAATCATTCTCAAACATCCCGAGGTAGTCACGGTCACGTCCCAGCACGGCCGCCCCGACAATGGCAGCGACGCCGCCGGCTTTTTCAACGCCGAGTTTTTCGTGCCGTTAAAGCCGTTCGACGAATGGCCGACGGGTTATACCAAAGCCGACCTCGTGAAAGACCTGCAAAAAGAATTCGACCGAGAGCTGGTCGGCATCGATTTCAATTTCTCGCAATATATCCAGGACAACGTCGAGGAAGGGTTGTCCGGCGTGAAAGGCGCCAACTCGGTCAAGATCATCGGCCCAGATCTTTCCCGGCTGGAAACGATTGCGCGCGACATTATGCACGAAATGGAGAACGTGCCGGGAATTACCGATCTCGGCGCCTTCTGGGTGCTTGGACAGCCCAATTTGAACATCAAGATCGATCGGGCCAAGGCGGCGCGCTACGGGTTGAGCATTAACGACATCAATAGCGTCATCCAGGCGGCACTCGGCGGAACGACCGCAACGACGCTTCTCGAGGCGGACCGCCAATTCAGCGTGGTGGTGCGGCTTGCGCCGGAATACCGCGGCAACGTCGACGCGGTGCGCGACCTCAAGGTCGCGTATCAGACGTCAAGCGGCGTCAACGCCTACATTCCCTTGAGCGAGCTCGCTGCGATCTCGCTCGAGACCGGGGCTTCCTACATATTCCGCGAACACGGCCAGCGTTACGTGCCGATCAAGTTCAGCGTCCGCGGCCGCGACCTTTCCGGCGCCGTCGCCGATGCGCAAGAGCGCATCGCACGCAGCGTCAAGCTTCCAACCGGTTACCGGATTGTCTGGGCCGGGGAGTTCGAGTGGCTGCAGCAGGCCAAGCAGCGGCTTCTCATCATCCTGCCGGTGACCTTTATCCTGATTGTCATTCTGCTTTACGGGCTTTTCAATTCCTGGCGCGACAGCGCATTGGCGTTGTTGGGACTGCCATTTGCGATTTCGGGCGGCCTCGTCGCGCTCTATGTCGGCGGATTGGACTTCAGCATCTCGGCGGCAATCGGATTCATCTCGCTGATGGGCGTGTCAGTGATGAGCGGCATTCTTATCATCAACGGCTATTATCGGGTCGCGGCAAACGACATGCCGCCGGTCGAGGCGATGTTTCATGCCGTCGGCGAGCAAATGCGTCCGATCCTGATGATGACGCTGTCGGCCTGCATCGGCCTTCTTCCGGCGGCCATTTCCACCGGCATCGGCAGCCAGGTGCAGCGGCCACTCGCCACTGTCATTGTCGGCGGCATGTTGATTGGGCCGATTATGCTGCTCGTGATCGTGCCGGCCTTACAGACGTTCTTTCTGCCCGAGCCGCCGCAACCGGCGTCGCAGCCTTCGGATTCTGTGCAAACCTAACCGCGCCTGTTCCGGGTGCGAGTGTCCCCCCGCTAGTATCGAAGAGCCTCTAGGCAAACCGGGGGAAGAAAATGGATATGACGCGACGTGTTGGAGCCGAATTTTTCGGTACGTTTTGGCTGACTTTCGCCGGTTGCGGCAGCGCGGTGCTGGCCGCCGGCTTTCCTGTTCTCGGCATCGGATTTTTAGGGGTCAGCCTGGCCTTTGGCTTGACGGTGCTCACCATGGCCTACGCCGTCGGTCACATTTCCGGCGGGCATTTCAATTGTGCGGTCACCATCGGGCTGTGGACCGCCGGGCGCTTCAAGGCCAAAGACGTGATCCCCTACATCATCGCCCAAGTCGTCGGCGCCATCGTCGTGGCCGCGGTCCTCTACCTGATCGCTTCCGGTAAACGGGACTGGGTCCCCGGCGGCTTTGCGTCCAACGGTTATGGCGATCTCAGCCCGGGCAAATACAATCTCACGTCATGCTTCCTCATCGAAGCGCTGGCGACGTTCTTTTTCCTCTACGTCATCATCGGCACCACCTCGAAAGGCGCGGCGGTCGGATTCGCCGGCATCCCCATCGGGCTTTGCCTGACGCTCATTCATCTCGTCGTAATTCCGGTCACCAACACCTCGGTCAATCCGGCGCGAAGCACGGGTCCGGCTTTGTTCGCTGGAGCCGCCTATATTTCGCAATTGTGGCTGTTCTGGCTTGCGCCCATTATTGGCGCGGTCATTGCCGGGCTGATCGCCCGCTGGCAGCATGAGGCGCCCGACGCATTGCTGTGAGCAAGACGGCGCGGCCCGTGTCACTCTCAGCGCAGCGAAAAGCGTATTGGAACGGTAAGCTCGAGCTGCGGCTGCGTCATGCTCGGCGGGAAAGCAGGCAAGGGCTGCGCGCGCACGATCATGTCCATCGCTTCCTGGTCGAGATCGGCGTGGCCCGAACTCTGCACGATTCGGTGCGCCAGCACGCGCCCATCGCGATCGACGCTAAAACCGAGGAGAACGACGCCTTGGTCGTGCTTCGTCTGTGCGCCATTCGGATAACGCTTGTACTGCTGCAAGTGTCTGAGCAAATCGGCTTGCCATGATGGTGCGACGCGCGGTGTGCCGCCTTCGACGCGTGCGGTCGTGCGCGGAGCGGGCGGCCGCGCCTCCTCGACCTTTTCCGGCGGCTTGGGCTCCGGCAGCGCAACGTCCGCCGTGGTCGCCGGGAGCGGAGGCGGCTCCTCAATCGTGGGCTGATCCGCTTGTTTTTCCGCTTGCGGTGCGGGTTTCTGTTCGACCATGTCTTCCGCCCCGGGAGCGATATCGTGTTGATTGGCGTCAGCGACGCTATCAATCGGTGCAAGCTCCACGGTCACGGTGGACGACAAATCGCCAATTTCCTGGTTGGGCTCGTGCCAAACCAGGTAACCGGCGATCAACGCAACGTGCAGGCTGACCACGACTGCCGCTGCGGCTGACCAGCGCAGGATGGCCCGAAGATCATAATCGCCGGACCAGTTAAGTTCGTGCGTGGTCATTTCACGTCGCGCGTTTCAAGCCCCACCAGGGCGATTTTAAGATAATCCGCCGCGCGCAAATCGTTCATCACTTGCATGACCGCGCCATACGGCACGGTGCGATCGGCGCGCAGGAAGATGCGCTCGTCCCTATTTGACCCAGTCGCGGCATCGAGCGCCGCTGCGAGCGAATTCGCGGCAATCGGCTGATCACCGATCGCAAGGCTCAAGTCGGCCTTAATGGTCAGGTAGATCGGCTTACTCGGACGCGGCTGTTGCTTTGCGGATGAGGCCGGCAAATCGACCGGCACATCGACCGTCGCCAGCGGCGCGGCCACCATGAAAATAATCAACAGCACGAGGATTACGTCGATGAATGGCGTGACATTGATGTCATGTACTTCGTCGAGTTCGTCGGCGCTGTGATTGAGGCGAATGGCCATCGGCCTACTTCGCGGCCAATCCGAGCCGCATTCCGGCGCGGTCGATGTCGCGGCTGACGAGCCGCATCACTTGCGCCGAAACGTCGCCGAGAAGCGCGCGATAGTGCGCTGTCGAACGCGCCAGCACGTTGTAGATGACAACGGCCGGAATCGCCGCCACCAGACCGAGCGCGGTCGCGAGCAGCGCTTCGGCAATACCGGGCGCGACCACGGCGAGATTAGTGGTATGCGCATCGGAAATGCCGATAAAGCTATTCATTATTCCCCACACCGTGCCGAACAATCCGACAAAAGGCGCCGTGGAGCCGATGGTCGCGAGCACGCCGGTGCCGAGCGATATTTTCCGGCTGTTTCGGAGCTCGAGACGTTCGAGCTGCAACGCGATGCGCTCCTTGATGCCGTCCCCAGGCATATTCTCGGAGAGTCTTATCTCGGCAACCGCCGCCTGCACGAGTTGCGCGGCGGCGTCACTCCCGTTGCCCAATTGCGGAGTGACTTGGCCGAGCGTGGCCGTACCGGCAAGAATACGCAGCCCACGACGGGCGCGGCGGCGTGCGGCCTGCAATTCCAAACTCTTGGCCACGAAGGCGGTCCAGGTGACGAGCGACGCAAATGCCAGACCGATGATGACCGCCTTAACGATAATATCGGCATGCAGAAACATGCCGAGCGGCGAGAGATCGTGCGGCAATAGCGCGCCACCGATTGCCGGTTCGGATGTCGGCTCACTAGGCGTCCCCGGATTTTGCGCCAATGCCGCAGGAGCAAGCGCCAGCGCAATCAAAAGCGCGACTGGAATCAGCGCCATGATGCTGCGTGATCGAGGCCGCCTGCCCGCGCCACGAGCTTTCTGCATGGTCAGCCGTTGCATGTCGTGTCTTCTCATCTTGTCCGAGATACTGACGCAGGGCGGTGTCGACCAATAACGGCCGCCCGGCCGCGATTTGCTCAAGGCGCCCTGACCACTGCTCGACACTGCGCCGGCAGGGCCGCAAGCGGCACATTGTGTTGTGGCTTTGCGCCCGGTGGTGGCGGCGGCGCCTCGGTTTTTCTCAACCAGCCCGCTAGTTCGCTTCCGCACCCGTCGCTCGACCCCGTTTCGGGTTGCTTCTTGCACAGCGGACTGTCCGGTGGACAAGCGATGCGGACATGAAAATGTTCGTCGTGTCCCCACCACGGACGCACCTTAGACAGCCAGGACCGATCGGACGCCGCCTCACGACACATCGCCTTCTTGATAGCCGGATTGACGAAAATACGGGTGACGGCTGGATCCTGTGCAGCGACCCGCACAAGTTCGGTACGCTCATGCGTCCACGTCGTCGGATCGACGTCGCGCCGGTCTTTTGCGACCATCTTGAGTGCCATCTCGAACTCAAGCTCTTCTCGGGAGAACTCGTGAGCGGGCATCGGCGTAAACCAAATATCGACATCGAGGCCGATTTGATGGCTGGAATGGCCATTGAGCATTGGGCCGCCGCGGGGTTGCGACATATCGCCGATCAATAGTCCGTTCCATCCCACCTTCTTTGCCCTCTCGGCGAACCGCTCAACAAAGGCGACGAGATTCGGGTTGCCCCAATAGCGATCGCGTGACACGCGCATGACTTGCCATGCCGGACCGGCGAGCGGCAGTGCAACACCGCCTTCGAGACAGCCACCATTATACGCTCCGATCGAGCGAGCGGGCCCGGCCAGCGGCGTCGTTTTGCGGGCGAACAATTCTCTTGCCGGAATTGCCGGCGAATTGGCGTTTGGCAAGGGCGGCAGCGGTTGTGGGTTGAGCGTGCCCGGATCCTGCGCGTGGGCCGACGTGAGCCCGGCAATCACAAGCCAGACGAGCGGACGAAGTATCCAAGTCACTTTCTTAAACCCTGTGGCAATCTGGTTCATTTTGCCAATCATGATGGCCCCGTCCGCAATTTCCATACCGCTAAATGGCGCACCAGTCGGTGCGGCGTATCATCAGCTGCCGAGCTTGTAGTTGATGGCTACGGTCACAAGAGAAATGTTTCGATCGTCGAAGTTGATGACGTCGCCGCCGAAAGTTGGCGCTCCGGCTGCCACGGTATAAGCTTGGTTGGGCAACCCGATGTAGTCGTACTCGGCGCGTACCGACCAGTTGTTGGCGAAAGCCCACTCGAGACCGAATCCGGCGGTGTAACCAAAGCTGTTGGTATTGCCGACGCTGGCAAAACTTGCCGGCGCCCCGCCGACTGAAATGGTTGGACTGTTCGCTGCCACCCAGGCGCCACCCCCTTTCGCATAAAGGAGTACACGGCCCCAGGCATAACCGACCCGGCCTGTCGCCATAGCCAACGCATGTTCGCTCGCGTTTGGAATATTGGCGGAAATCGTCCCGGTAGGATCGGTCGCCGTGATGGGCGAGAGTTGGCTGCCGGGAAGCCAGTCGAACATCGCCTCGCCGCCGACGACGAGCCGGTTCCTGAACTGGTAGTTGAAGCCGATTTGGCCGCCCGCCAGAGGCTGAAGGTTGGTTGCCCCATTAAAGCTGCTGCCGAGCGTGTCGGAAAAATTTGTCGCGCTCAGTCCGCTCCAAGCCGCGCCGAGATTGCCGCCGATATAGATGCCGGTCCAATCATTGACGACCAGACGCTCCTTGAAGAGCAGCGGCGGGTTTCTTTCCGGAAGATAGGCGACCGAGACAGGCGGAGAGTCGCCGAACTTCTTCGACACGCCGACAAAAATGCCGCGACGCGGACCGTATTGCGGCGCGAACACGCCGATGCCGCAGACACCGTTGCCGGAGGGGCAGGTGACGCTTGAACCGCGAATGAGATAGGTGGTGTCGAAAAGATTGAGGACGTCTAAGCGGACGGTCCACGGCTGCGGATCGTTCGGCGTCAGGAATTGGCGGGCAATGCCGCCATTGAACTGCGCATAGGGTGGCAGCGTACCGATATTGGCGTCGCCGGTGCGCAGGCCGCTGCCATAGATCATGTCGCCGCTGAGCCGGGTGCCGCACCACGACAATTCAGCCGCGTTGAAACTCTCCGCCGCATAGGCCGGCCTCCCGCAAAACAGATAGGCGGCGCCGGCCGAGCCGGTCGCGATCTGGGTGTGATCGGTATAAATCCAGTGCGTATTGACATATTGCCGCAACGTCTCGCCGCCGAGATCGGGCAGCGGCACGGTGTTATCGAACAGATATTGGTTCGACACCACGTCGGTCGCCTTCTCGAAGCCGAGCGCGAGATTGGCATAGGCCTGGAAATTGCCGCTGTGGAACTTGGCGGTGAACTCGACGCCTTCGACTATTCCCTGGGCGTAGTTGAAGGCGCTCAGCATCAGCGCTTGGCCGAACACGCCGTTGTCGATGAGGTCGGTCGCGACTTTGTAGTAAGCGTCGATACCGAGATCGAGATCGGTGCAGTCTTTTGCCGCCGGCTTGCTGCAACCGAACGGAATATTCTGATTAACGCCAACGTCGAAATAATTCGACCGTTCCGGCAGCACCGGGTCAGTGCCGGGACTGGTCGAGGCTCCCGTGGTGCCGTTGAATAACGCAATATTGGCGGGGGCCGCTTCCACCAGTACCGGCGGGGTAAAGAGGCGCGCATAACCAGCATGAAACGTCGTGAACTCGAACGGCTTGTAGGTGAAATTGATGCGGGGACTCAATTGATTGGCGTTGACATATTGCCACATCTGGTCGAAGCGGAGCCCGCCATTGATAGTGAAGTTGTTGGTGACCTTCCATTCGTCCTGTGCGTAGATTCCTGCAAGCCAGCCGGTCTTGCCCGCATTATCGGTAATGGATTCTGGCGCATCGATCGCCACTCCCGCGGGCGCGGGCTCCACCAGCGAAGTATTGCCGACGAAGCTCTGTTCGCCGCTGAAGGTAAGACCGGCACGGATCGTATGTGCGGCATTGATCTGATAAGAGCCATCGCCTTGCAAACCGTTGGCAAAAGACTCGCGGACAACATTTGACGCAATGCCGTTGATCAACAGATCGCCGACCGGATCTGGCGTAAAGTGCAGATAATTGTAGCGGGTGAAATACGAAAACTGCCCGTCAAAGCCGTTGACCGATTTTTGCAGCGCCAGCACGGCGTATTGGGTGTCCTCGAACTGGTTCTCGTTAAGGTTGGCGGAATTGAAGCTGGTGACGCCGAAAGCGCTGGTCACCGGCGGATTGCCGGCGAAACCGACTGGCTGCCCCGGGACGTTGGGAATTTGAAACTGGTTGGTGCTGCTCCCCCCGATGAAACTTAAGCGCGTCGTCGGGTCAACGAATGTCGACATATAGGCGAAGCCTTTTTCCTGCGTGGTAAAATCATGGATCGGAGAATAAGTTGGCAGCGGATTTTCGATGCCCTCGTGGGTCTGCAGGTACCGGCCTGTAAAATAATATTGGACGCCCGGGAAGCAATCTGCGCTTGGCAGAGTCCGCGTGCCGGGCGCCGGCGCGGTGGTGGGGCAAGTGTTGCCGAAGGTGCCGCCGTATTCGAAGTATGG